>NZ_JBHWUI010000054.1:0-47045 GCF_042737525.1 Kitasatospora sp. NPDC059973
GGACCAACGGCCGGACCGGCCGCGCGGGCAGGCCCGCGACCGGCAGCACACGCCCGTCCCCGGCGGCCGCCCGGCCACCGCCCGCCGGCGGTTGCTGCGGCAGCGGCTGGTGGTCTTCGTCACCGTGACGATCGGTGTGGCACTGGCGATCGCGGCGGCGCAGGGGTGCGAGAACCGGGACAACCAGAGCCTCGGTCCGGTCCGCGGCGCCGGGGCCACGGTCAGCGCCGGACCCAACGGGCCCGCCGGGCAGCCGGGCGCCGCCCCGCAGGGGGCCGGGCTCTCGGCGGACGGCGCGGCGCAGTCCGCGACACCGCTGGCGGCGGCGGCCCACGGCAGCGTGGCGGGTGACGGCGCGCTGACGCCGCCGCAGGGCGCCGGGCCGGCGGTGGACTGGCCCAACCGCAGCTACCCCGACCCGGCGGGCGGCCCGGCGATCGCGCTGCGGGACGGCCGCTCGGCGGCGGGGGCGGGGCCCCAGGTCGCGCTCAGCGCCGTCCTCCCGGCCCGCTACAAGGGCGCGGCCGCGGCCCTGGTGGTGCTGCGCCGCGCGGAGGGCTCGGTGCCGGCCGACCTCGTCCAGCTGTTCGCCTTCAACGGGGACGCGCCGGTCGCGCTGGCGTCCCGCTCGTCCGCCGCCGATCCGCAGGCGACCGCCGCCTGGCGGCTCGACAACGGCGCGCTGGTCCGCGAGGAGCGGGCCAACCAGACCGGCGCGGTGGCCTCCACCCGCTACTCGGTGCGGTCGGACGGCACCATCGAGGAGTCCTGGCCCGGCGCCCCCACCACGATCGTCACCCCGCCACCCGCCGCCGCCCCGGCCCCGCCGACGGCCCCCACGGGCTGACCGGCGGGGCAACCGACGCACCGGAAGTCGACCGGGCCGACTTCCTGCTCCCGGGAAGAGCGCTGCCGTTGGCGGCCGACCTGGGCACCGAACGCATCGCCCCGCACCGGAAGTCGGCTCGTCCGACGTCCCACTCCGCTGCGGACCGCGTGTCGTCGGCGGATCCTAAGGGCCGCCCTCGGGGCCGCGCGCGGGAAGTCGGACAGATCGACTTCCTACTCCCCCCGTTGGGCCGTCCCTGCCCGCTGCTGCCGACCGCCTCGGGGACACCGCCGCATCACCCCTGCACGCGAAGTCGGCCCGCCCGACTTCGCCCTCTCCCAGCTGGCTGAGGCGCTCACCGACAGCTCCGGTGGGACGCCCCTAGGCCACCCCCGAGCGCAGGAGGTCGGCCGGGCCGACTTCCTGATCCGCGGCTCAGGGTGTGGATGGCGTGGGCCATCGGGGAGCCAAGGCGGTGCTCCGCCCTGATGAGGGCTCGGTGGAGGGTGCGGGGTGCGGATCGGGCCGAGGGGCCGGAGGTGCGGGCCACGGTGAGGAAGCCGCCGGGCACGCCGCCGGCGTAATCCGCGGCGGCCGGCGGGTCAGGCCGTCGCCCTCCGGGATTGTTCGGCTGGGTGTGGGAGCGGAGGTGACGGGTCAGGCCGCGACGCTGATGGTGTGGCCCACGCCGCGGGCCACACCGGCGGTGCTCCGCGCTGACCTGAGCTCGGTGGAGGGTGCGGGGTGCGGATCAGGCCGAGGGGCCGGAGGTGCGGGCCACGGGGAGGAAGCCGCCGCCGGCGGCCGGCGGGTGAGGCCGTCGCCCGCCGGGGTTTCTCGGCTGGGTGTGGGAGCGGAGGTGACGGGTCAGGCCGGGGCGGTGACGGCGTAGAAGGCCACGGCTGCGGCGGCGCCCACGTTGAGGGAGTCGATGCCGTGGGCCATCGGGATGCGGACGGCGCGGTCCGCGGCGGCCAGCGCCCGGCGGGTGAGGCCGTCGCCCTCCGCACCGAGCATCAGGGCCGCCTTGGGCAGCCGGTGCGGGGCCAGGGCCGCCAGGTCGACGGAGCCCTCGGCGGGGGTCAGGGCGAGCAGCTCGAAACCGGCGGCGCGCACGGTGTCCAGCGCGGCCGGCCAGGGCTCCAGCCGCGCGTACGGGACGGCGAAGACGGCGCCCATGGAGACCTTGACCGCGCGCCGGTACAGCGGATCCGCGCAGTCGGGCGACAGCAGCACGGCGTCCATGCCGAGCGCGGCCGCGCTGCGGAAGATCGCGCCCAGGTTGGTGTGGTCGACCAGGCCCTCCAGCACGGCCACCCGGCGGGCGCCGGCCAGCAGCTCGGCGGCGTCCGGGAGCGGGCGGCGTTCCATCGAGGCGAGCGCGCCGCGGTGGACGTGGTAACCGGTGACCGCCTCGGCCAGCCCCGGTTCGACCACGTGGACGGGGGCGTCGGTGTCGGCGATCACGTCCGCCATCACGTCCAGCCACTTGGCCGTCAGCAGCATCGACCGCATCCGGTACCCGGCGGCCATCGCCCGGCGGATGACTTTCTCGCCCTCGGCGATGAACAGGCCCTCGGCGGGTTCGCGGCGGCGCCGCAGTTCGACGTCGGTCAGGCCGGTGTAGTCGCTCAGGCGCGGGTCGGCGGGATCGGTGATGGTGCTGGGTTCGGACACCCTGCGATCTTGCCAAGCCGGGGTGGAGAAGGCCAAACGGCCCAGGGCGGGATGTGCTTGACCTTGGCCTGTAGGTGTGTGGAGTGCAAATATGACGTATGGCCCGTTTTCCGGGCCGATCATGGGCTCCGTCGGCCTCTGGCACTTTCGGCTCCGCTACGTCTTCCCGTGCCGCTGGTACCGCCGGCTCCTCCGGTGGGCGCCCACACGGTCGGCAACAGCAGCCGAAGGACGCTCGGCCGAGACCGGTACAGCGCCGGTCGGTGGCCGGGCAGGTCTTCGCGCTGCAGGTACTCGTGGTGCTGCTGCTGGTCGCCGCCGCCGTGGTGGCGCTGGTGGTGCAGTCCCGCAACGACGCCCGGCACGAGGCGACCAACCGGTCGGTGGCGGTCGCCCAGACCTTCGCCAACTCACCGGGCATCGTCGAGGCGCTGCACTCCCCCGACCCCACCGCGGTCCTGCAGCCGAAGGCCCAGGCCGCGGCGCTCAACGCGGGAGTGGACTTCATCGTCGTCCTCAACACCGACGGCATCCGCTACACGCACCCCAATCCGGCCCGGATCGGTCAGAAGTTCGTCGGCGACTACGAGCCCGCGCTGCACGGGCAGGTGGTGACCGAGCAGGTCAACGGCACGATCGGACCTCTGGTCCAGGCGATCGTGCCGGTCCGGGCACCGGACGACTCCGTGGTCGGCATGGTCTCGGCGGGGGTCACCATCGCCAACATCAGCAGCGCGAGCGAGCGGCAGCTGCCCGTGGTGCTGGGCGCCGCGGCGGTCGCCATGGGGCTGGCCACCTGCGGGACGGCGCTGGTCAGCCGGCGGCTGCGGCGGCAGACCCACGGGCTGGGCCCGTCCGAGATGACGCGGATGTACGAGCACCACGCGGCGGTGCTGCACGCGGTGCGCGAGGGCGTGCTGATCGTGGCCGGCGACGGGCGGCTGCTGCTCTGCAACGACGAGGCGCGCCGGCTGCTGGCGCTGCCCGCCGACGCCGAGGGGCGGCTGGTGACCGAGCTGGGCCTGGACCGCGCGCCCGAGGAACTGCTGACGGCCAACCGGCCGGTCACCGACGAGGTGGTGCTGGCCGGTGAGCGGCTGCTGGCCGTGAACGTCCGGCTGACCGACCGGGACGGCGGTCCGCCGGGCTGCGTCGCCACCCTGCGGGACTCCACCGAGCTGCTGGCGCTGTCCGGGCGGGCCGAGGTGGCCCAGCGGCGGCTGCGGCTGCTGTACGACGCCGGGGTGTCGGTGGGCAGCTCGCTCGATGTGACGCGGACGGCCGAGGAGCTGGCCCAGGTGGCGGTGCCGCGGTTCGCGGACTTCGTCAGCGTCGATCTGGCCGAGGAGGTGCTGGAGGGCGACGAGCCGGCGCAGGGCCAGCCGCTCGGACAGATGCGGCGGGCGGCGTTCAAGGGCGTCCGGGAGGGCTCGCCGTTCTACCCGGTGGGCACGGTGCTGGCGGTCGTGCCGTCGACGCCGCTGGCGGGCGCGCTGGACACCGGGGAGGCCGGGCTGGAGCCGCGGCTGGCGGAGACGGAGGCCTGGCGGGGGCAGGACCCGGAGCGCTCGGCGCAGGCGCTGGAGTACGGGGTGCACTCGCTGGTGCGGGTGCCGCTGCGGGCGCGCGGGGTGCTGCTGGGGGTGGCGCGGTTCTGGCGGGCGGACCGGCCGGAGCCGTTCGACGAGGAGGACCTGGCGCTGGCCGAGGAGCTGGTCTCGCACGCCGCGGTCTGCATCGACAACGCGCGCCGGTACACCCGCGAGCACGCGATGGCGGTGACGCTGCAGCACAGCCTGCTGCCGCGCAACCTGCCCGCGCAGAACGCGCTGGACGTGGCGCACCGGTACCTGCCGGCGCAGGCGGGGGTGGGCGGCGACTGGTTCGACCTGATCCCGCTGCCGGGCGCGCGGGTCGCGCTGGTGGTCGGGGACGTGGTGGGGCACGGCCTGCACGCGGCGGCGACGATGGGCCGGCTGCGGACGGCGATCCACAACTTCTCGACGCTGGACCTGCCGCCGGACGAGTTGCTCGGGCACCTGGACGAGCTGGTGAACCGGATCGACCAGGAGGAGTCGGCGACCGGCGGGGCGGCGGCGGTCACCGGCGCGACCTGCCTGTACGCCATCTACGACCCGGTGACGCGGCGCTGCACGCTGGCCAGCGCGGGGCACCCGCCGCCGGCGCTGGTCGGTCCGGACGGCCGGGTGGAGTTCCCGGAGCTGCCGACCGGGCCGCCGCTGGGGGTGGGAGCGCTGCCGTTCACGACCGCCGAGCTGGAGGTGGCCGAGGGCAGCCGACTGGTGCTCTACACCGACGGACTGGTGGAGGACCGCGACCGGGACATCGACGAGGGGCTGGAGATGCTGCGGGCCGCGCTCACCGGGCCGCCGCGCACTCCCGAGCAGACCTGCGCGGACGTGCTGGGCGCGATGCTGCCGGCAAGGCCGCAGGACGACATCGCGCTGCTGGTGGCGCAGACCCGGGCGCTGGCGTCCGACCAGGTGGCGGAATGGGAGGTGCCGTCCGACCCGGCCGCGGTCGGCGAGGTGCGGGCGGCGGTGGCGGAGCGGCTGGCGCAGTGGGGGCTGGACGAGGCGGCGTTCGTCACCGAGCTGATCCTGAGCGAGCTGGTGACCAACGCGATCCGGTACGGGCGCGGGCCGATCCGGGTCCGGCTGCTCCGCGACCGGGCGCTGATCTGCGAGGTGTCCGACGCCAGCAGTACGTCGCCGCACCTGAAGTACGCGGCCACCACGGACGAGGGCGGGCGCGGGCTCTTCCTGGTCGCGCAGTTCGCGGACCGCTGGGGCACCCGTTACACGGCCGGCGGCAAGGTGATCTGGACCGAGCAGCCGTTGGAGTGAGGCCGGGCGCGCGGGGCGCGGTGCGGAGTGGGAAGTCGGCCGGGCCGACTTCCCACTCCTCGGTCGATCAGGCGGGCACGGCTGATCAGACGCGCACGGGTTGGTCAGGCGTGCACGGCGGGGGCCAGGACGTTGACCACGTCACCGATGACGATCACGGCGGGGGGCTTGATCCGCTCCGCCTCGACGGTGGCCGCGACCGTGGCGAGGGTGGCGTCCACCCGGCGCTGGGCCGAGGTGGTGCCCTCCTGGACGACCGCCACCGGGGTGTCGGCCGGGCGGCCGCACTCGATCAGCTTGTCGGCGATCGCGCCGATCTTGTCGACGGCCATCAGCAGCACCAGGGTGCCGGTCATCCGCGCGACGGCCTCCCAGTTGGTCAGCGAGCGTTCGTCGGCCGGGCCGACGTGCCCCGAGATCACGGTGAACTCGTGCGTCATCCCGCGGTGGGTCACCGGCACGCCGGCCGAGGCCGGCACGCTGATCGAGCTGGAGATGCCCGGCACCACGGTGACCGGCAGCCCGGCCTCCGCGCAGGCCAGCAGCTCCTCGCCGCCGCGCCCGAACACGTACGGGTCGCCGCCCTTGAGCCGGACGACGAACTTGCCGGCCTTGGCGTGCTCGATGAGCGTCCGGTTGATCGCCTCCTGGGCCATGAACCGGCCGTACGGGATCTTGGACGCGTCGATCACCTCGACGTGCTCGGGCAGCTCGGCGAGCAGCTCGCGCGGGGCGAGCCGGTCCGCGACCACCACGTCGGCGTCGGCCAGCAGCCGGCGCCCGCGCACGGTGATCAGGTCCGGGTCACCAGGACCGCCGCCGACCAGGGCGACGCTCCCCGTGCCCGGCCGCCCGGCGGCGCCCCCGACCCCGTGCGAGCGGTACTGGCGGGCGGCCAGCGAGCCGTCCCGCAGGCCGTCCACGATGGCGTCGCGCAGGGCGGCGGAGTGCCTCGGGTCACCGGTGAGGACGGCGACGGTGGCGCCCGCGTCGCGGCCGCTGGCCGGGGTCCAGGCGGTGGCGGCGGCCGCGTCGTCGCTGCGGGCGCAGAACACCCGCTCGCGCTCCGCCTCGGTGCTGACCGCGGCGTTGACCGCCGGGTCGTCGGTGGCGACCAGCGCGTACCAGCTGTCGGCCAGGTCGCCGTCCCGGTAGCGGCGCTCGTGCCAGGTGAACTCCCCGGCGTCGGCCATCGCCTGGACGGCGGGCGTGGTGGTCGGCGATATCAGGTGCAGGTCCGCACCGGTGGCGATCAGCGCGGGGAGCCGGCGCTGGGCCACGTGGCCGCCGCCGACCACGACGACGCGGCGGCCGGCGAGCAGCAGGCCCACCGGGTACGGGGTCCGGCCCTCGGTGCCGGGGTGCGGGTGGGGCGCGGTCATGGGCAGGGCTCCTGAATCAACGTGAGGGTGCGGTGGGGGTACGGCGCGGCACCGCTCCGCGCGCCGGCGCGCCCTCGGGCCGGTTCACGGAGCGGTGCGGACGGTCGTCAGGCCTTCTCGGTGACCCCGGCGGAGTCGAACGTGGCTACATCGTGCATCGCCCGGGCCGCACTCTGCACCAGCGGCAGGGCCAGCAGGGCGCCGGTGCCTTCGCCGAGCCGCAGGTCGAGGTCGATCAGCGGACGCAGGCCGAGCTTGGCCAGCGCGGCCTGGTGGCCGGGCTCCGCCGAGCGGTGGCCGGCGATGCAGGCGGCGAGCACCTCGGGCGCGATCGCCTTGGCGGCCAGCGCGGCCGAGCCGGCGATGACGCCGTCCAGGATGACCGGGGTGCGCAGCGAGGCGGCGCCGAGCAGGAAGCCGGCGATGGCCGCGTGCTCCAGACCGCCGACGGCGGCGAGGACGCCGATCGGGTCGGCCGGGTCCGGCTGGTGCAGGGCGAGCGCGGCGCGGACGACCTCGACCTTGCGGGCGTGCGTCGCGTCGTCGATGCCGGTGCCGCGGCCGGTGACCTCGGCCGGGTCCAGCCCGGTGAAGACCGAGATCAGGGCGGCGGAGGCGGTGGTGTTGGCGATGCCCATGTCACCGGTGACCAGGGCCTTGTTGCCGGCGGCGACGAGGTCACGGGCGGTCTCGATGCCGATCTCGACGGCCTTGAGGGCCTCGTCCCGGGTCATCGCCGGGCCCTGGGTCATGTCCCCGGTGCCGGGCCTGACCTTGCGCGGCAGCAGGCCGGTGGTCCGGCCCTGCTGGATGGCGTCGGGGAGCTCGGCGGCGACGCCGACGTCGACCACGCAGACCTCGGTGCCGATCTGCTTGGCGAAGGCGTTGATCACCGCGCCGCCGGCCAGGAAGTTGCCGACCATCTGGGCGGTGACCTCCTGCGGCCAGGGGCTGACGCCCTGGGCGTGGACACCGTGGTCGCCCGCGAAGATCGCCACGCAGGCGGGCTCCGGGATCGGCGGCGGGCACTTGCGGGACAGCCCGGACAGCTGAGCGGAGATGATCTCCAGCATGCCGAGCGAGCCGGCCGGCTTGGTCATCCGCTTCTGGCGGTCCCAGGCCTCGCCGAGGGCCTTGGCGTCGAGCGGGCGGATGCCGCGCAGGGTCTCGGAGAGCAGGCTGTGCGGCTCCTCGCCGGGCAGCGCGCGGTTGCCGTACTGCTCCTCGTGGACGACCCAGGAGAGCGGGCGCTTCTTGGCCCAGCCCTGCTGCTGGAGCTCCGGCTCGTCCGGGAAGGCGTCGACGTAGCCGACGCAGAGGTAGGCGACGACCTCCAGGTGCTCGGGCAGGCCGAGCTCGCGGACCATCTCCTCCTCGTCGAAGAAGCTCACCCAGCCGACGCCGAGGCCTTCGGCGCGGGCGGCCAGCCAGAGGTTCTCGACGGCCAGGGCGGCCGAGTAGGGGGCCATCTGGGGCTGGGTGTGCCGGCCGAGGGTGTGGCGGCCGCCGCGGGTGCGGTCGGCGGTGACCACGATGTTGACGGGCGTTTCGAGGATCGCCTCGATCTTGATTTCCTTGAACTGCTTGGCCCGGCCCTTGGGGAGCGAGTCCGCGTAGGCCTCGCGCTGGCGCTCGGCCAGTTCGTGCATCTTGCGACGGGTCTTGGCCGAGCGGATCACGACGAAGTCCCAGGGCTGGGAGTAGCCGACGCTGGGCGCGGTGTGGGCGGCCTCCAGGACGCGGATCAGCACCTCGTGCGGAATCTGGTCCGGGCGGAAGCCGTTGCGGATGTCGCGGCGCTCGCGGATCACCTGGTGGACGGCCTCGCGGCCGGCGTCGTCGTAGCCGGGGGCGGCCGGGCCACGCGGCTCGGCGGGCTCCTCCGCGGGCTCCTCGGCGACGGGCTCGGCAGTGACAGGCTCCTCGGTGACGGGCTCGGCGGCTTCGGCGGGGTCGGCCGCCTCGGCGGGCTCCGCGGCCTCGGCGCTTCCGGCCTCCGCGTCGGGGGCGGCGGCGTCGGCCCCGGCGGCCTCGGGCTCGCTCTCGGCGGCCGGCTGCTCCGCAGGGGCCTCAGGGACCTCCGCGGCGGCCTCGGGAGCCGTCTCGGGCTCCACCGGCTCCCCCACGGCCGCGGGCTCGGCGACAGCCCCCTCCGGGCCCGGAGCCGGGGCGGCGGCCTCAGCCTCGGCCTCCGCCGGCGCCTCCTGCGGCTGCTCGGGCTCCGCGACGGCGACGGCGACGGCCTGGCCGGACGGCATCTCGCCGGTGCCGACGGCGGTCTCGGCGGACTCCTCGGCGGCGGCCTCGACGACCGTCCCGGCGGCGGCCTCGGCCGGGCTCTCGCCTTCGGCAGGGGCCTGGCCCTCGGTGACGACCGACGCCTGCTCGACGGCGTCCGGCTCCTGGGGGGCCGGCGCCTGCTCGACGGCGGGCTGCTCGACAGCGGGCTGCTCAACGGCGACCGGCTCGGCGGCGGGCTGCTCCGGGGCGGTGTCCGGCACCGGCTCGGCGGCGGGCGCCTGGGCCTGCTCGACGACCGCTATGGGGACGGCGTGCCGGCCCTCGCCCTCCGCGACGGCCTGGACCGGCTCGGTGCCCTCGACCTGCGGGAGGCCGTGCGGGGTCGGTGCGGCGAGGAAGGCGGAGATCCGGCGGGGCTGACCGGCCTGGGCGGCCGGCTGCTGCGGCGCGGCCTGGGCGGCGTCGGGCGCCTGCGCCTCGGCGGCCACGGGCTCGGCGACAGCGGGCTCGACGACAGCGGGCTCGACGGCAGCGACCTGCTCGACGGCGACCGGCTCGGCGGCGACGGCCTCGGCGGGCAGGGCTTCGGTCTGCTCGGCGACCGGCACCTGCACCGGCACCTGCTCCACGACGGCCGCGGGCTCCACGACGGCGTCGGCGGCCGGCGCCGCGACGGGCGCCTCGGCGGTCAGCCCGGCGTCGGCGACCGGAGCGGCCACCTCCACCGCGTCCACCGGCTGCGCGGCCGGTTCGGCGTACTGCGGGGCCTGCGGGGCCTCCTGGACCGGCGGCACGGCCTGGGGCGGCTGGACCGGGGCCACCGGCTGCTGCGCCGGCTGGGCCTGCACGGGCGCGGTGGCCTGCGGCTCCGGCTGCCCGGCGAAGACCGGGATGCCGTGCGCGGGCGTGCCGCCCTGCGACGGGCCGCGGTCGGCGAGCGAGCGCACCGGGACCTGGCCGGTCATCAGCGAGGGGTCCGGGATCGGGGGCCCGGCGTGCAGCGGGCGGCGGGGCTGCTGAGCCGCCGTCAGCTGGTCCTGGCCCTGCGCCTGGAGCGGCGGCTGGACCTGCTGCGGCACCGCGGCCTGGAGCGGCACCGGCTGGACCTGCTGGGCGGCCGGGTCGGCCGCGCCGAGGACCGGCGGCTCCAGCGGCGGCCAGGACGGCTCGACCGGCGTACCGGGTACGGCCTGCTGCTCGGCGCTCTGCTCACCGGGACCGGCCGCCAGCGGCTCGCCCCAGGAACCCTGCGGACCGGGCATCAGCAGGACGTCGTCCTCGTCGTCGAGGGGGTCCGGCTGGTCCGGCTGGTCCAGGAAGTGGAACGCGGGGCGCGGGGCGCCCTGGTCGACCCCCCAGCCCTCGCCGGGCGCCTGGACGCCGTAGCCGGGCACGCCGATCGGCTGCGGCTGACCGCCGGGGCCCTGCGCGGGAAACATGCCGATGCCCTGGCCCACCGCTCCGGGCAGGCCGTTCCCCGGCGCCGCCGGGTTCGGGATCAGGCCGCCGTCCGGTGCGACGCCCTGCCCCGGCGCGACAGTGGAGACGCCCTCCGGGCCGCCGAGAGGGTCGGGCCCGGCGAGCAGGTGCTCCGGCAGTCCCTCGTTCGGAACGTGGCCGCCATCGGTCATGTCAAAGCTCCTTCCAGGCCGCTGCCGCGCCCTTGGCGACGCGATCACCGACCGCAGCGCCCATCCGCACGGGCCGGGCCCTGGAACCGGACCCGCCCCTCAACCACATGCGGCCGCCGCGCCGAGGCGCTGCGGCCGAATTCCTTCCGGCGCGCTGCGGCACCCCGGCCCGCGCGCCACCCGGGTGGGAAGGCGCGCCATCTGAGACAACGACAAGGCGGGGCGACCGGCAACGACCGCACCGGACCCTACGGCATTCTCCAGGTCCGGCACGCGGCCCGTCGAATTGCCCACACTCCGAGCCGTTCCGGGTTGCACCGCGTCAAAAAGGCGACAAACCGACCGGATCGGGCGGGCCCCCGGACGCCGCAGCCGTCCCGGACGCCACACTACCGGCCCGGCGCCGTCACCTCTCGAATCGGTGTCCGGATGCGACCTGGATCACCGCCGGACCCCGCAATCGCCACCGGGGCGGCCGGGCGACGGCACCCGGTCTTCACACGATCTGCTCACCCCAGAGCAGGAGCACGCCGGGCTCGCCCGCCGCGAGCCCCAGGCCGCCGTCCGCCCCGACCGGGCGCAGCGGCGCGGACTGGAGCAACGCGCCGTCGGCGCGGTAGCCGGCCCCGGTGACGGCGCGGCGGATCTCCTCGGCCTCGGCGAGGGTGCGGGCCACCGCCGCGAAGCGCTCGGGCCGGCGGGCCAGGACGGCGCGCACCACCTCGATGCCGCCGGCCTCGACGACGGCCGCGTCGGGCTCCGGCAGGCCGCCGAGCACCTCCGGGCCGGAGCCGTGGACGGTCTCCACCTCGACGCCGAAGCGGCGGGCGTTGACCGTCAGCCGGGCGCAGGCGGAGCGGGAGGCCTCGACCGCGACGACGGCCGCGCCGAACCGGGCGGCCTCCACGGCGAGGGCGCCGCTGCCCGCGCCGACCGACCAGACCAAGTCCCCCGGACGGACACCCAGACGGGCCAGTACGAGGGCGCGCGCGTGCGCGGGCAGCGCCTCCGGCGCGCCGGGCGCGTCCTCCGCGCGCCCGGCGCCCGTGTAGGCGTCGCCGGGGAGCGCCCAGCCGCGGTCCGGGCCGGGGTAGCCGACCGGGCGGCCGGCCAGCCAGCCGGCCGCCTCGCCCACCGCGCCCGCCTGCGGACCGCCGCCGTTGCCGCCGATGACCAGCACCACGTTGGGGTCGCGCCAGATGTGGTCGGCGACCCGGTCGGAGGTGAGGACGGTGACGTCCTCCTCGGGGGTGCCGAGGGCCTCGCAGACCACGAAGGTGCGGTGCACCCCGCGCAGCATCAGGGCGAGTTCGCTCGGTCCGGCGCCGGGTGCGGTGAGCACGGCGACCTTGGCGTTGGCCCGGCAGATGTTGGCGGCCCGGCGCAGCCGTCCGCCGTGGGCGCTGACCACCTGGGCGTCCTCCCAGGGCATGCCGGCCCGGGCGAAGGCGACGGCGACCGAGGAGACGGCGGGCAGGACTTCGAGTTCGAGGCCGTACTCGGGGCGGCGCAGGGTGCGCACGACGCCGAAGAAGCCCGGGTCGCCCTCGGCCACCACCACGGCGGCGCCGCGGTGTTCGGCGATCCGGCGGGCCGCGAGCCCGACGTTGCCGAGCACGAGCCGCTCCGCGCTCGGGGGCACCGGGAGGGCGTTGAGCTGGTAGGGGGCGCCGGCCACCAGGGTGGCCGCGGCGAGTGCCGCGCCGGCGGCCTCGGTCAGCGGGGTGCCGTCCCACCCGATGACCGTGATCCGGTCAGCCATCTGCGGCCGTTCTCCCTCGCCTCGGTGCGCCGACATGCCGCGCCCGCTTACGGCGCCGTGGGAGAGGCTACCGGGTGCGTTCCCCTCGGCGCCGACTTCTCGCACACATGTCCGCCGTTCGTCGGCCGCCGCTCCCCCGCCGGTCACCGTGCGGCCCACCGGTCACCGTGCGCCGGCTGGTCACCGTGCGGCCCGCCCGGGCCCGGACGACGGCGGGTCAGTCGCGCAGGACGTAGCGGTGGTCGTCGTGCCAGGCGCTCTCCGGCTCCGCCGGGTTCTCCATGTCCTCGGGGAGCAGGCTCCACAGGATGAGGTCGCTGCGGCTCTCGGCCGCGCTCCGGTGGCCGGACGGCACCTCCGCGGTGTGCGTACCGGCTCCGACGGACTCGGCCGGTTCGCCGCGCACTATCCAGGCGCTGCGCAGTACGCCCTCGCTGATGGCGCCGACCTTCTGGGCGACCTGCTGGGCGGCGGTGTTGCCGGCGGCGGTGCGCATCTCCAGGCGCAGGAAACCGCGGTCCTCGAACAGCCACTGGGCGGTGCCCAGGACGGCCTCGGGCGCGTAGCCCTCGCCGCGCGCCCAGGGGGCGGTGACGTAGGCGATCTCGGTGGAGCGCAGCCGCCAGTCGGTGTTGCGCAGCTCGACCAGGCCGACCAGGCGCTGGGTGAGGTGTTCGGTGACGGCGAAGACGATGCCGCGGCCGGCCGCCCGGTGGGCGGGGGCGAGGGTGCGGGCGAGTTCGGCGGCGTAGGCCTCGGTGAAGGGGTACGGGAGGTCGGTCCAGGCGAGGACGAGTTCGTCGGCCGTCATCGCGGCGAGGCCGGGGGCGTCGTTCTCCGCAAGGGGGCGCAGCAGCAGCCGCTCGGTGCTGATGGCGGTCTCGGGGAAGCTCGCTGCCATGCCGTCTCTCCTCGCCGGTCGTGGACACACCGTACGCCTCACCGGTACCCCGGATGTCGCGCGGTGCGCGGACCGCACGACGGTACGTCAGAACGCGGTCTGTCAGGGCGTCACTGGTGCATACTGCCCGACCGGGCCCCCGCCGAGGTGCGGCGGGGGCCCGGTCGTGGACGTGCGGTTCGGCGGTGCCGGTGGGTCCGCCGGTCAGAACGCCGGGATGACGGAACCCTTGAAGGTGTCGTCGATGTACTTCTTGACCTCGGCGGAGTGGAGCAGCTCGGCGAGCTTCTTGACCCGGGGGTCGTTCTCCTTGCCCTGCTTGACCGCGAGGATGTTGGCGTAGGGGTTGCCCTCGGCCTTCTCCAGCAGCAGCGAGTCGCCGGCGGGCTTGAGGCCGGCGTCGAGGGCGTAGTTGCCGTTGATCACGGCGGCGTCGAGGTCGTCGATGGAGCGGGGCAGCTGGGCGGCCTCCAGCTCCTTCCACTTGAGGTTCTTCGGGTTGCCGGTGATGTCCTGCGGGGTCGCGGCGGTGCCGACGCCGGCCTTGAGGGTGATCACGTTGTTGTCGGCGAGCAGCTTGAGCGCGCGGCCCTCGTTGGTGGCGTCGTTGGGCAGGCCGACGGTGGCGCCGTCCTTGAGGTCGCCGATCGCCTTGACCTTCTTCGAGTACACGCCCAGCGGCTCCAGGTGGACCGGCTCGACGGAGACGATCTGGGTGCCGTGCTTCTTGTTGAAGTCCTCCAGGTACGGCACGTGCTGGAAGTAGTTCGCGTCAGCCGAGCCGTCCTGCACCGCGGTGTTGGGGGTCACGTAGTCGGTGACCTCCTTGATGGTGAGCTTGAGGCCGGCCTTGTCCGCGAGGTTGTCCTTGACGAACTTCAGGACCTGCCCGTGCGGGGTGGGGCTGGCGACCACGGTGAGCGGGGCGTTGGGGTCGGAGGAGCCGGACGAGCCGGAGCTTCCGCAGGCCGCCAGCGAGAGGGCGATGCCGGCCGTGGCGAGGACGCTGGTGAACTTCAGGGCGTTGCGCACGAAAAGTGCCTTTCTGCGTGATACGGGGAGCCGGGTCCGGAATCGGACGCCGGGAGGTCTAGAGGGCGACGAGGTCCTCGTCGGGGGCGGCCGGGGTCGTGCCGCGCGGGCGGAGCAGGCGGGTCCGGCCGCCGGTGCGCCCGCGGTTGGCGAGCCGGCCCACGGCCCAGTCGCCGAGCAGCTGCACCAGGGTCACGATGATCACCAGCTCCGCGACGATGATCCACATGAAGGCGGTCTCGAAGCGGAAGTAGCCGTAGTTGATGGCGAGGGTGCCGAGGCCCCCGCCGCCGACCACGCCGGCCATCGCGGAGTAGCTGATCAGCGTGATGACCGTGGTGGTGACGGAGGCGGTCAGGCCGGGCAGCGACTCCGGGAGCAGCGCCTTGCGGACGATGGTCCAGGTGGAGGCGCCCATGGCCTGCAGGGCCTCGACCAGGCCGCGGTCGACCTCGCGCAGGGAGGTCTCGACCAGCCGGGCGAAGAAGGGGATCGCGCCGATGGTGAGCGGCACGGTCGCGGCCTCCCAGCCGATGGAGGTGCCGACCAGCCAGCGGGTGAAGGAGATCAGGGCGATCATCAGGATGATGAACGGCACCGAGCGGACGATGTTCACGATCGCGCCGAGCACCTTGTTGACCGGCCGGTTCTGCAGCAGCCCGCCCTTGTCGGTGAGCACCAGCAGGACGCCGAGCGGCAGGCCGAGCAGGACGGTGCCGGCGGTGGCGACGCCGACCATCTGGAGGGTCTCCCAGGTGGCGGGCCACATCAGTTCCTGCATCTGGTCCCAGGTCATGCCACCGCTCCGCTCGCCTTGTCGATGCCGGTCGTGTCGAGCACGTCCACCTGCAGGCCCTGCTCGCGCAGGAACCCGATCGGCACCACGTTGTCCTGGTGGCCGCCGGGGAGTTCGACCCGCATCCGGCCGACCATGCGGCCGGCGATGGTCTCGACAGCGGCGCCGAGGATGTTGATGTCGATCTGGTAGGTGCGGGCGAGCTGGGAGACGAAGGGCTGGGCGGAGCTGTCGCCCTGGAAGGTGATCTCCAGCACCGTGCGGCCGGGGTGGCCGGTGCCGAACTCGCTGAGCGGGAAGAGCTCGCGGGCGAGTTCCGAACCGGGCTTGGCCAGCAGGTCGGTGAGCTCGCCGGACTCGACCACCCGGCCGCCGCGCATCAGGGCGGCGGAGTCGCAGACGGACTTGATAACGTCCATCTCGTGGGTGATCAGCAGGACGGTCAGGCCGAGCTGCTGGTTGAGGTCGCGCAGCAGCTTGAGGATCGAGCGGGTGGTCTCCGGGTCGAGGGCCGAGGTGGCCTCGTCGGAGAGGAGCACCTTGGGGTCGCCGGCGAGGGCGCGGGCGATGCCGACGCGCTGCTTCTGGCCGCCGGAGAGCTGGCCGGGGTAGCTGCGGGCCTTGTCGCCGAGGCCGACCAGGTCGAGCAGTTCGGCGGCCTTGCGGCGGCGCTCGGTGCGGTCCAGGCCGACGATCTCCAGCGGGAGCTCGACGTTCTGCTGCACGGTGCGGGAGGCGAGCAGGTTGAAGTGCTGGAAGACCATGCCGATCCGGCGGCGTGCCTCGCGCAGCTCCTTGCCGGCCCGGTTCTCACCGCCGGCGAGCGCGGTGAGCTCGACGCCGTCCACGGTGACGGTGCCGGAGCTGGGGCGCTCCAGCATGTTGACGCAGCGGATGAGGGTGGACTTGCCGGCGCCGCTGGTGCCGACGACTCCGTAGACCTCGCCGGGGCGCACGTGCAGGTCGACGCCGGCGAGGGCGGTCACCTCGCGGCCGCGGGAGCGGTAGACCTTGGTGAGGTCCGTGGTGGTGATCACAGCTGCTTCCGTGGGTCGGGGGCGGACGGCGTGGAGCCGCCGGACCGGGTTGCGGTCGGCGGGACGGACGGCGTCGCACCGGGGGGATCCGGACCTGCCACCCCTTGATCGTCGCCGCTGGGCGGCCGGGCCGCGCGACGGCGTGGCCCTAACGAGTCATCAGGGACGACCGCCGGCCCGTGGCCGGGCAGGCGGACGGAGCGGGTGGTGCTCCACAGGCTGGGGCGTGCTCGCACTGACGGGAGCAGGCCGGGTCTCGCTTCGGGGCGCGAGGGGGAGGGCCCCGGCCGACGGCCGGGGAGGGGACGGTGGCCCTCAGCGGTGACACATTCGACGACACATGGCGCGCTCACCTGCCGGCAGTGTGCCGGTGGGGGTCCATTTCGTCGTCGCAGTCATGTGAGCCAGTAAATCAGAAGGTTCGACTTCGTCCCAACTATTCGGATTCGCTGTCCGCAATACGGACAGCCACCCCTGTGAGCTGCTGCGATGCACCTCGGCGCCGCCCCCGGATCGTCCGGATGATGGCGGCGCCGGGTAACGGCGACGGCGCGGGGCTCAGGCGGTCGCGGCGAGCGGCGCCACCGCGGGCTTCTCCAGGTGGACCAGGCCCGGCCCGCCGTCGACCTGCTCGACGGCGGTCTGGCGGTAGCCCTGACGGGTGTAGAGGCGCAGGTTGCCCAGGCTGCGGTGGCCGGTGAACAGGCGGTACGCCGTCACCGGGCGGCCGTCGGCGGCGAGGCGGCGCTCCAGGGCCTCCAGCAGGCGGCCGCCGAGGCCGTGGCGCTGCATCCGGGGGTGGACGACCAGGCGCCCTATCCGGCCGATGCCGTCGGGGCCGATCCGGCCGCGGACGGTGCCGACCACCTCGTCACCGAGCCGGGCGACCAGGACGTACTGCTCGGTGAGCTCCTCGCGCAGGCTCTCCAGGGTCTGCGTCAGCGGCTCCAGGCTCCAGTCGCCGTACAGCTCGGCCTCGCTCTGGTAGCCGAGGTACTGCAGCTTGAGGATCTGCTCCGCGTCCTCGGTGTCCGCCACCGAGATGATCACGCTCATGCCCATGTGCTGGGGCCTCCCCATCGTCGTGCCCGGCGCGCAGAGTGAGGGTGTCGCACCGGATGCCCTGCCGGAGATGTCCCGGCCGGGGATCGGTCCTGGCCGGGGGTGGCGCACGAACGCGCCCGTCGGGCGGCCCGGTGGGGCCACGGCGACGGCGACGCGCTCACGCTCAGTATCCGAGTGATCGCGCCGCCGTCAAGAGCCGCGTTCGCCAGCGCTCTACCCGCGCGTCAGCTGCTCTCAACCTTCCGGCCGTACGACGTGGCGAGGGTCACGTCGCACCGCCCGGGGCGACGGCCGCGGGCCCGGGCCGGCTACGGATAGCGCTCGGCGTGCAGAACGGCCCGCAGGCAGGCGAGGCAGCGGGACCGGGTGGGGCCGATCGAGCCGCGCGGCATGCCGAGCCGCGCGGAGAGCTCGCGGTAGGTCGGCGGCGGGTCCTCGGCGAGGGCGGCGACGAGCTGCGGGCAGCGGCCCGGCAGGGCGGCCACCGCCGCCCGGACGGCGCGGCGCCGCAGCGCGGCGAGGACCTCGTCCTCGGCGGACGGGACGACGGGAAGGATGGTGCACATACCGTGCATGACCTGCTCCGGGCCGGGCCGGTTACGGCCCACCGGGCGTGAGCACCCGAAGGGGGCGCGGCGCTCGATCCGCCACGCCCCCTTCGAGGGGTACCGCCTCGGGGGTGTCAGCCCTGGACCCACTCCTCCTGGAGCGCCAGGTCGTCCTTCACCTCGGCGAGCTGGACGGCCACCGCCGAGGGGGCCGTGCCGCCGCGGCCGTTGCGCGAGGCGATCGCGCCGTGGACGCTGAGCACCGAGCGGACGTCGGGCGTCAGGTGCTCGGAGATCCGCGCGAACTGCTCGTCCGTCAGGTCGGAGAGCTCGATGCCCTGCTGCTCGCAGACCTTGACGCAGGCACCGGCGACCTCGTGCGCGACCCGGAACGGCACGCCCTGCCTGACCAGCCACTCGGCGATGTCGGTGGCGAGCGAGAAGCCCGCCGGGGCGAGCTCCTCCAGCCGGTCCCGGTGCACGGTGAGGGTGGCCATCATGCCGGTGAAGGCCGGCAGCAGCACCTCCAGCGTGTCGCAGGAGTCGAAGACCGGCTCCTTGTCCTCCTGGAGGTCCCGGTTGTAGGCGAGCGGCAGCGCCTTCAGCGTCGCCAGCAGGCCGGTCAGGTTACCGATCAGCCGGCCGGACTTGCCGCGGGCCAGCTCGGCGATGTCCGGGTTCTTCTTCTGCGGCATGATCGAGGAGCCGGTGGAGAAGGCGTCGTGCAGGGTGATGAAGCCGAACTCCTTGGTGTTCCAGATGATCACCTCCTCCGCGATCCGGGAGAGGTTGATCCCGATCATCGCGGTGACGAAGGCGAACTCGGCGACGAAGTCGCGCGAGGCCGTCCCGTCGATGGAGTTGCCGACCGAGCCCCGCTCGAAGCCGAGGTCGGCGGCGACCGCCTGCGGGTCGAGGCCGAGCGAGGAACCGGCCAGCGCACCGGAGCCGTACGGGGACACGGCGGTGCGCACGTCCCACTGGCGCAGCCGCTCGGCGTCCCGGCCGAGGGCGTGCACGTGCGCGAGGACGTGGTGGGCGAAGAGCACCGGCTGCGCGTGCTGGAGGTGGGTGCGCCCCGGCATGGCGGTGTGCGGGTGCTCCTCGGCCAGGCCGACCAGGGCGTGCTGGAGGTCGAGGATCAGCCCGCCGATGATCCGGGCGTGGTCGCGCAGGTACATCCGGAACAGCGTGGCGATCTGGTCGTTGCGCGAGCGGCCGGCCCGCAGCTTGCCGCCCAGGTCGGCGCCGAGCCGCTCCAGCAGGCCGCGCTCCAGCGCGGTGTGGACGTCCTCGTCGGCGACGGTGCCGGTGAAGGTGCCGGCCTCGACGTCGGCGAGCAGCTGGTCCAGCCCGGCGAGCATGGCGTCGAGCTCCTCGGCGCTGAGCAGCCCGGCCTTGTGCAGGACGCGGGCGTGGGCCTTCGAGCCGGCGATGTCGTACGGCGCGAGGCGCCAGTCGAAGTGCACCGAGGCGGAGAGCCTGGCGAGCGCCTCGGACGGGCCGTCGGCGAAGCGCGCGCCCCAGAGGCGCAGCTCAGGAGAGTTACTGGCGGCGGTCTGGTCGGCAGGCATCGCTGGGCTCCTTACAAGGTGGCGGGTCGGGGGCGGCCCGGGCGGGGGGGGGGGGCGGCCGGGGCCCGGCAGGTGGTCGGACGACCGGGCGGTCGGCTCAGCCGAGGTCGCGGCGGGCGGCGATCTTCGAGGACATCCCGAAGATCTCGATGAAGCCCTTGGACATCGACTGGTCGAAGGTGTCGCCGGTGTCGTAGGTGGCGAGGTTGAAGTCGTACAGCGACTGGTCGGACTTGCGGCCGTCGACGACGGCCCGGCCGGCGTGCAGCACCATCCGGATCTCGCCGGTGACGTGCTGGTTGGCCTCGTTGACGAAGCCGTCCAGCGCCCGCTTCAGCGGGGAGAACCAGAGGCCGTCGTAGACCAGCTCGGCCCAGCGCTGCTCCACCTGCCGCTTGTAGCGGGCGAGTTCGCGCTCGACGGTGACGTTCTCCAGGGCCTGGTGGGCGGTGATCAGGGCGATCGCGCCGGGGGCCTCGTAGATCTCCCGGGACTTGATGCCGACCAGCCGGTCCTCGACCATGTCGAGCCGGCCGATGCCCTGGGCCCCGGCCCGCTTGTTGAGCTCCTCGATGGCCTGCAGGACGGTCACCTTGCGGCCGTCGATGGCGACCGGGACGCCGGCGTCGAAGGTGATGACCACCTGGTCGGCCTCGCGCGGGGTGGCCGGGTTCTGGGTGTACTCGTAGACGTCCTCGATCGGGGCGTTCCAGATGTCCTCCAGGAAGCCGGTCTCGACGGCGCGACCGAAGACGTTCTGGTCGATCGAGTACGGGGACTTCTTGGTGGTGGCGATCGGCAGGCCCTTGGCCTCGGCGAAGGCGATCGCCTTGTCCCGGGTCATCGCGTAGTCGCGTACCGGGGCGATGCACTTCAGCTGGGGGGCCAGCGACTGGATGCCGACCTCGAAGCGGACCTGGTCGTTGCCCTTGCCGGTGCAGCCGTGGGCGACGGTGGTGGCGCCGTGCTTCTGCGCGGCGGCGACCAGGTGCTTGACGATGGCCGGCCGGGAGAGGGCCGAGACCAGCGGGTACTGGCCCTGGTACAGGGCGTTGGCCTTGATGGCCGGGAGGCAGTACTCGTCGGCGAACTCGTCGCGGGCGTCCGCGACCTCGGCCTCGACGGCGCCGCAGTCCAGCGCCCGCTGGCGGATGACCTCCAGGTCCTCGCCGCCCTGGCCGACGTCGACGGCGACGGCGATGACCTCGGCGCCCGTCTCCTCGGCGATCCAGCCGATGCAGACGGACGTGTCCAGACCGCCCGAGTAGGCGAGTACGACGCGCTCGGTCACGGCTTTCTCCTTCACAACAGTGCGAACAGGCTTACGGCGATAGGCATAAGTATGCACTACACCGTATGGATTTCAAAACCCCTGCCGAGGAACGGGCGAACCGGGGTCACGGGGCGGTGCGTCGGGCGGGCTGAACGGGGCGGGCCCGGGTCGGCCGGGCCCGGCCGGGGGCTACTGGGCCTTGGCCTGGGCGAGCTGCATCAGGTGGTCGGCGAGCGCCTGGCCGCCGGAGGGATCGCGGCTGATCAGCAGGACGGTGTCGTCCCCGGCGATGGTGCCGATGATCTCGAAGACCTCGGCCTGGTCGATCGAGGAGGCCAGGAACTGGGCCGCGCCCGGCGGGGTCCGCAGGACGACGAGGTTGCCGGAGGCGGTGGCGGAGACCATGAGCTCGCCGGCCAGCCGGGCCATCCGGCCCTCGCTCGCCGACTCCCCCATCGGTGCGCGCGGCGTGCGGTCGCCGCCCTCGGCCGGGACGGCGTAAATGAGCGCGCCGTCCCGGTTGCGGATCTTCACCGCACCCAGCTCGTCCAGGTCCCGGGAGAGGGTGGCCTGGGTGACCACCAGTCCGTCGTCGGCGAGCAGCTTGGCGAGCTGGCTCTGCGAGCGCACGGGCTGGCGGGTGAGCAGGTCCACGATTCGCCGGTGGCGCGCGGTGCGGGTCTGCGGGACCTGCGGCGTCGGACCGGCGGCGGGCTGGTCGGCGTGGGGAACGGTCATGTGATTATTCTCCCGGACTACGCTCGGCTCGCATCGGCCGGGGCGTTCTCCCGCACCGTCCGGAGGATCTCCGGCAGCGCGGCCAGGAAGGCGTCCGCGTCCTGCTCGGTGAGCACCAGCGGCGGCGCGAGCCGGACGGCGTCCGGGACGGCGGCGTTGACCAGGAAGCCGGCCTCCTGGGCGGCGGCCTGGACCTTCGCGGCCACCGGCGCGGTCAGCACGATGCCGAGCAGCAGGCCGGCCCCGCGCACGTGCGAGACCAGCGGGTCGCCGATCGCCTCGACCCCGTGCCGCAGCCGCTCGCCGATCTTGCGGACGTGCTCCAGCAGGCCCTCGGACTCGATGGTGTCGAGCACCGCGAGAGCCGCCGCCGCGACCACCGGATTGCCGCCGAAGGTGGTGCCGTGCTGGCCCGGGGTGAGCAGCTCGGCGGCCTCCCCGAACGCGAGCACGGCGCCGATCGGCAGCCCGCCGCCGAGTGCCTTGGCGAGGGTGACCACGTCCGGCTCGACGCCCTCGACGGCCTGGTGGGCGAACCAGTACCCGGTGCGGCCGATGCCGGTCTGGATCTCGTCCAGGACGAGCAGGGTGCCGGTGGCCCGGGTGATCTCGCGGGCGGCCCGCAGGTAGCCGTCGGGCAGCGGGATCGCGCCGTTCTCGCCCTGGATCGGCTCCAGGAAGACGGCCGCGGTCTCCGCGGTCACGGCCGCGCGCAGCGCCTCGACGTCGCCGAAGGGGACGTGGGTGACCTCGCCGGGCAGCGGCAGGAACGGCTCCTGCTTGGCGGGCTGGCCGGTGAGCGCGAGGGCGCCCATGGTCCGGCCGTGGAAACCGCCCTGGAGGGCGACCACATGGGTGCGGCCGGTCCGGCGGCTGATCTTGAACGCGGCCTCGTTGGCCTCGGCGCCGGAGTTGCAGAAGAACACCCGGCCGTCCCGGCCCGAGAGCGTCAGCAGCCGCTCGGCCAGCGCGATGGTCGGCTCGGCCATGAAGAGGTTGGAGACGTGGCCGAGGGTCGAGATCTGCCGGGTGACGGCCTCGACGACCGCCGGGTGGCCGGTGCCGAGGGCGTTGACGGCGATGCCGCCGAGCAGATCGGTGTACTCCTTGCCGTCGGCGTCCCACAGCTTGGCGCCCTCGCCGCGGACCAGCGGGATCCGCGGGGTGCCGTAGTTGTCGGTGAAGGCGTGCTGCCAGCGGTCGGTGAGCCGCTCGTTACCGGTCGGCTGCGCGCTGCCGCTGTGCTGTGCGTCGGTCGTCATGCCAGTCCCCCGGTCACGGTCGCTTCGTCGTCCGGCACGACCATCGTGCCGATGCCCTCGTCGGTGAAGATCTCCAGCAACAGGCTGTGCTGCACCCGGCCGTCCAGGACGCGGGCGGTGCCCACGCCGGAGCGGACGGCCCGCAGGCAGCCCTCCATCTTGGGGAGCATGCCGCTGGCCAGCTCGGGCAGCAGCTCCTCCAGCTCGGTCGCGCTGAGCTGGCTGATCACGTCGTCGGAGTGTGGCCAGTCGGCGTACAGTCCCTCGACGTCGGTGAGGACGACGAGCATCTCGGCGCCGAGCGCCACCGCGAGGGCGGAGGCGGCGGTGTCGGCGTTGATGTTGTAGACGTGCCCGTCGGTGCCCCGGGCGATCGAGGAGATCACCGGGATCCGGCCGTCGGCGATCAGCGCCTTCACCGCGCCGGCCTCGATGTTGACGATGTCGCCGACCAGGCCGATGTCGACCTGCTCGCCGTCGACCACCGCGTACCGCTTGACGGCGGTCATGGTGTGGGCGTCCTCGCCGGTCATGCCGACCGCGAACGGGCCGTGGCCGTTGAGCAGCCCGACCAGTTCGCGCTGGACCTGGCCGGCCAGCACCATCCGGACCACGTCCATGGTCTCGGGGGTGGTGACCCGCAGACCGTTGGTGAACGAGGACTCCAGGCCGAGCTTGTCGAGCTGGGCGCTGATCTGCGGGCCGCCGCCGTGGACCACGACGGGGTGCAGACCGGCGTAGCGCAGGAAGACGACGTCCTGGGCGAAGGCCGCCTTGAGGCTCTCGTCCACCATGGCGTTGCCGCCGAACTTCACGACGACGGTCTTGCCGTGGAAGCGCTCCAGCCAGGGCAGCGCCTCGATCAGCGTCATGGCCTTGGGCAACGCGGTGTTGTTGCGGGCCTGTTCGCCCTTGGGTGCGATCTGCACGTGTGTGGTCCCCGGCTCGGTCGGCAGGTGCGGCTGTGGCGGCTGTCAGCGGCTGTCAGGTGGAGTAGGCGCTGTTCTCGTGCACGTAGTCGGCGGTGAGGTCGTTGGTCCACACCGTCGCGGCGGCCTGGCCGGCGTTCAGGCGGGCGGTGATGACGATCTCCCGGCCGGTCATGTCGACGAGGTCGCGGTCCTCCCCGACGCTGCCGTCCCGGCAGACCCAGACGCCGTTGATGGCGACGTCGAGGCGGTCCGGGTCGAAGGCGGCGTCGGTGGTGCCGATCGCGGCCAGCACCCGGCCCCAGTTCGGGTCCTCGCCGTGGAGGGCGCACTTGAGCAGGTTGTTGCGGCTGATGACCCGGGCGACGCCGACGGCCTCCGCCTCGGTGGCGGCGGCGGTGACGTCGATCCGGATGTCCTTGCTCGCGCCCTCGGCGTCACCGATCAGCTGCCGCGCGAGGTCGGCGCAGACGGTGCGGACGGCCTCGTCGAACCCGGCCTGCTCCGGGGTGATGCCGGAGGCGCCGGAGGCGAGCAGCAGCACCGTGTCGTTGGTCGACATGCAGCCGTCGGAGTCGATCCGGTCGAAGGTGGTGCGGGTGGCGGCGCGCAGCGAGACGTCCAGGGCGGCGGCGTCGAGCGCGGCGTCGGTGGTCAGGACGACCAGCATGGTGGCGAGGCCGGGGGCGAGCATGCCGGCGCCCTTGGCCATGCCGCCGACCGTCCAGCCGTCCTTCGTCACCTGGGCGGTCTTGTGGACGGTGTCGGTCGTCTTGATGGCGATCGCGGCGGCCTCGCCACCGGCGGCGTCGAGCTGCCCGGCGGCGAGGGCGACACCGGGCAGCAGGATGTCCATCGGCAGGCGCAGGCCGATCAGGCCGGTGGAGGCGACGGCGATCTCGCCGGCGTTGAGCCCCAGCTCCTCGGCGGCCTTCTCGGCGGTGGCGTGGGTGTCCTGGAAGCCGAGCGGGCCGGTGCAGGCGTTGGCGCCACCGGAGTTGAGGACGACGGCGGAGACCTGACCGCCCTTGAGGACCTGCTCCGACCAGAGCACGGGCGCGGCCTTGACCCGGTTGCTGGTGAACACTCCGGCGGCGGCCAGCGACGGGCCGTCGTTGACGACGAGGGCGAGGTCGGGGGTGCCGGAGTCCTTGATCCCGGCGGTGACGCCGGCGGCCCGGAAGCCCTTGGCGGCGGTCACGCCGACGTTGACGTTCTTGGTCACGGTGCGACTCCGATCAGGGGAAGGCCGAGCTCCTCGGGCAGGCCGAGGGCGATGTTCATGCTCTGCACCGCGCCGCCGGCGGTGCCCTTGACCAGGTTGTCGATCGCGCTGATCGCGATGATCCGCCCGGCGCTCTCGTCCAGGGCGACCTGGACCAGGGCGGCGTTGGAGCCGTAGACGCTGCTGGTCTGCGGCCACTGGCCCTCGGCCAGCAGGTGGACGAAGGGCTCGTCGGCGAACGCCTCGGTGTAGGCGGCGCGCAGGGCCTCGCCGGTCACCCCGGGCTTCGCCTTGGCGGAGCAGGTGGCGAGGATGCCGCGCGGCATCGGCACCAGGGTGGGCGTGAAGGAGACGGTGACCGGCTCGCCCGCGACCGGGGTGAGGTTCTGCGACATCTCCGGGGTGTGCCGGTGCTGCCCGCCGACGCCGTAGGCGCTGACGTTGCCCATCACCTCGCTGCCGAGCAGGTGGGTCTTGGCGGCCTTGCCGGCGCCCGAGGTGCCGGAGGCGGCGACGATCACGGCCTCGGGCTCGGCGAGCCCGGCCGCGTACGCCGGGAAGAGCGCCAGCGAGACGGCGGTCGGGTAGCAGCCGGGGACGGCGATGCGGTTGCCGCCCTTGAGCGCGGCGCGGTGGCCGGGCAGCTCGGGGAGGCCGTAGGGCCAGGTGCCGGCGTGCGCGGAGCCGTAGAACTGCTCCCAGTCGGCGGCGGCCTTCAGCCGGAAGTCGGCGCCGCAGTCGACGACCAGGACGTTCTGGCCGAGGGCCTCGGCGACGGCGGCGGACTGGCCGTGCGGCAGCGCCAGGAACACCACGTCGTGGTCGGCCAGCACCTCGGGGGTGGTGGGCTCCAGGATCCGGTCGGCGAGCGGGATCAGGTGCGGCTGCAGGGTGCCGAGCCTGGTACCCGCGTTCGATCCGCCGGTCAGCGCCCCGATCTCCACCTCGGGGTGGCCGAGCAGCAGGCGCAGCACCTCACCGCCCGCGTATCCGCTCGCACCGGCGACGGCGACTCGCAATGCCATGGCAGTTCCCTCCTTGGTCGGAGCATGAATATACGCATCACGGAACATTCATGCAAGGGAGTGCACGGCGGACCGGCAGGCGGACCGCTCCACACCCGGGCGGCGGGGTGCGCCGTCCACCGCGGACGGCTCGCCACCCGTCGGCGCCATGAGCTTAGGTTACCCTTAGTTGATCGTCGGGCGGCGCGCTCCCGGCACTGTCGGCCCGGCCCCCGCCCGGGTCACCGGCGGACGGCCCGCAGCACCACGAACTTCGGGTTGCCCGCGACGACTTCGCAGTTCCCGAAGAGGCGGCGCAGCTTGACGTGGTAGCCGAGATGACGGTTGCCGACCACCCAGAGTTCGCCACCCGGGCGCAGCGCCCGGCGGGCACCGGTGAACATCCGCCAGGCGGTGGCGTCGGTGGTGGCCTGGTGGGAGTGGAACGGCGGGTTGTTCAGCACCAGGTCGACCGAGCCGGCCGGGACGGCGACCGTGCCGAGGGCGTCGGCGGTGAGGAACTCGGCGGGCGCCCGCGGGCCGAGGTTCTCCCGGAAGGTCGCCTCGGCCGAGGCGACGGCCTGGTGGGACTCGTCGACGAAGACCAGCTCGGCGCCGGGACTGGCGAGCGCCGCCGCGGTGCCGACCACGCCGTTGCCGCAGCCGAGGTCGACGACCCGGGCCCCGGGGGCGGCCACCGGCAGGTGACCGAGCAGGAAGCGGGTGCCGATGTCGAGCCGCTCGGCGCAGAAGGTACCGGCGTGGTTGACCACCGTGCGCCCGGAGGCCGGGCCGATGTCGCCGGGCAGCGCGTAGCGGTGCGGCCAGGGGTTGGGGCCGGGGTCGAGCGCCGGGTCGGGGGTGCAGAAGATCAGCCGGGCCTTGCGGGCCGCGAGCGAGGTGCGGGTCGGGCCGAGGATCCGCTCGAAGAGCTGGAGGGTGGAGGTGTGGATCTCGGTGACCATGCCGGTGCCGATCACCACCGTGCCGGGGTGCACGGCGGGCGCGAGGCGGTGCAGCTGGTCCTCCAGCAGCGCCAGGCTCTTGGGGACGCGGACCAGCAGGACGTCGACCCGCCCGGGCGGGGTGTCGCGGGTGGTGAGCAGCCGGGCCGCGTCGGGGGCGGCGCCGGCCCGGGCGAGGTTGGCCAGGGTGGCCTGCCGGCCGAGGTGGGAGTCGCTGATCTGGACCGGCGCGGTACTCGGGGCAGGAGCCGATGCGGGGGCCGGCGCGGGGGCCGCCGCGGTGGTCGGCGCCGAGGACAGCGCGGTGGTCAGCGCCGTGGTCAGCGCCGTGGTCAGCGCGCCCCAGCGGTCGCCGAGGACGACGACGGTACGGCCGGTGAGCTCGGTGACCGCCCCCTGGGCGCTGTCCGCCTCCCCGGCGAGATGGCGCAGCAGGTACTCGTCGGCGGCGTCCCAGGCGCGCAGCCGCTCGCGCGGGTCCTCCGGGAAGCGGGTGAGGTCGAAGGTGCCCCACGGGGTGGTGAAGGGGGTCGCGGCGGTGGGCGTGCTGAGGCGGTTCATCGTGATCTCAGGCTAGCCGACCACCGGGCGCCGACCGTCCGGTCGGCCGATACTGGAGGGGCCCGACCGGAAGGTCCTGACCGGAAGGGGATTGGGCCATGGACTGGAAGCTCGAAGTGGTGGTGGTACAGGTGTCGGACGTGGCTCGGGCCAAGACCTTCTACGAGGAACAGGCCGGTTTCACCGTCGACCACGACACCCGGATCCGGGACGGGGTCCGGGTGGTGCAGCTGACGCCGCCGGGCTCCGGCTGTTCGATCGTGGTGGGCACCGGAGTCACGGACGCGCCGCCGGGCTCGGTGAAGGGCCTGCAGCTGGTGGTGCCGGACATCGTCAAGGCGCACGGCGAGCTGGTGGCGCGGGGCGTGGAGGTGAGCCCGGTCCAGCACTTCGAGGACGGCGCCCGGGTGGACGGCCGCGGCGGGGCGTGGAACTCGTTCGTCTTCTTCAACGACCCGGACGGCAACGGCTGGGCGGTCCAGGAATCGCCGCCCGGCTGACCCCGGCGCCCTCGCCGGCCCGGAAGCCCGCGCAGACCCCGGCGCGGCGCCGGGCCGGCCGTGGGTAGGCTCGGAGGATGGTCGAAGACGAGGGAAGCGTCCGGGTGGACAGCTGGATCTGGTCGGTGCGGCTCACCAAGACGCGCGCGCTGGCGGCGGCCGCCTGCCGGGCCGGACACGTCCGGGTGAACGGCGAGCGGGTCAAGCCCGCGCAGGCGCTGAAGGCCGGCGACGAGGTGCGCGTGCGCCAGGAGGGCTTCGAGCGGATCGTCGTGGTGAAGCGGCTGGTCCGCAAGCGGGTCGGGGCGGTCGTCGCGGCCGAGTGCCTGGTGGACAACAGCCCGCCGAGGCCGCCGCGCGAACTGCTGGCGGCGGCCGGCGAGCGCGACCGGGGCGCCGGCCGGCCCACCAAGCGGGACCGCCGCGAGCTCGACCAGCTGCGGCACGGCTAGCGGACGCGGCACGGCCGGCGGACCGCCCCCGGCCCGGCGGTCTCAGGCCGGGGTGTCGGTGAGGACCTTCGCCAGGAAGGCGTCCAGGTTCGCCACTGTGCGGGCCACCAGCTCCTCCTGCGACAGCGACTCCTCGGGCCGGCTGACCAGGGCGGACTTCTTCAGCCCGCGCAGGTAGAGCGAACAGGCCAGGTCGGCGCAGATGTAGGTGCCGACGGTGTTGCCCTCGCGGCCGGAGACGCCGGCCCGGCGGGCGGCCAGCAGCGCCACGCCCGAGCCCGCGTGGGCGGAGAGGCAGAGCGAGCAGACGTTGGTCTTGGTCAGGCTGCGGCGCACGGACGGCACCCGCAGTGTGACGCCGACCAGCTCGCCGCCGTGCTCGGCGACCAGGTAGCCGCGGTCGGGCGCGCCCTGGTCCCGCCAGCCGAGGAAGTCCAGGTGCTCCCACGGGAGTTCGGCCAGACCCCGGGGCAGGTTGAGCCGACGGGCCTCGCCCTTGGAACAGTTGACGAAGGAGCCGCGGATCTCGTTCTCGCTCAGGGGGTTCATGATTCGCAACGTAACACCGAGCGCGCCGGGCGGTCGCGGCATTTTCCACCGAAGCGTCCCGCCGTGCGCCACCCGATGCGCCCGCCCGCGGCCCGGAACGGGCCGGCCCCGGCGCCCGGCACGGGCCGGCCGGTGGTCGGCACGGGCACCGGGGCCGGCCGCCCGCACGGTGGTCGGGGCCGCACGGCGCGGGCCCCGACGGGTGGTTCAGGCCTTGAAGGCGACACCCGCGTAGGCGGAGACGTCCTGCCAGCCGGCGGGCAGCTCGTCGGTCGGGACGTGGCCGGCCCCGGCGCGCCAGAGCGGGAGCTGGACCAGACCGGGCCCGGCGAACCGGAAGTCGCCGAAGAAGGGCTCGACGGCGGCGCGCGGACGCAGCACCAGCGGCGCGCTGGCGCTCCGGTAGATCCGGGTGCCCTCGGCCGCGCTCTCCCGGGAGGCGAAGTCGGGGCTGCCGTGCGAGAGGATCAGCGCGCTGCCGGGCGCGAGCGCGTCGCGCAGGGTGCGGACGATCTCCTGGGCGCCGTCCTCGTCGCGGATGAAGTGCAGCACCGCGACCAGCATCAGGGCGACCGGCCGGTCCAGGTCGACGGCGGCGCGCAGGCCGGGATGGTCGAGGATGGTCGCCGGCTCGCGGAGGTCGGCCTCGATGACGGAGGTATGGCCGGCCTTGTGGCTCGCCAGCAGGGCGCGGGCGTGGGTGGCCACGATCGGGTCGTTGTCGACGTACACCACGCGGGCGTCCGGGGCGGCCCGGCGGGCCACCTCGCTGGTGGAGCCGACGGCGGGGATGCCGGTACCGATGTCGACGAACTGGCGGATGCCCTGGCCGGCCACGAACTCGACGGCGCGGCCGAGGAATTCGCGGTTGGTGCGGGCCAGCAGCGGCAGCGCGGGGTAGGCCGCTATCGCGGCCTCGGCGGCCTTGCGGTCCGCCTCGAAGTTGTCCTTGCCGCCGAGGTAGTAGTCGTACATCCGGGCGGTGTGCGGAACGCCGGTGTCCAGCTCGGTCGGCGGCTGCCAGTCCTCGGCCTTCACCCAGTCCCAGTCCGTACCGACGTCGGTCGTCGCGGTGTCCTCGTGCATCCTGCTTTCCGCCCCCTCAAGCCCACTGCCGGAATGCCTGCCCGTCACGGCGCCGGAGCGCCGCGCTGCGCGGGCGGCCCGGCCTGCCGGGCCCACCACGTGGCGCGCGGTGATCGTATCCGACGACACGCCGTGGAGACAGCGGGAGTTCAGGATTCCGAAGCTCCCCGGCCGTGGTGCGGGCACGTCCTCCCGGCGTGGTGCGGGCACGTCCTCCCGGCGGGTCGGGTCGGCGCGCTCGAATCGCCCCGGGGTTTCACCGTCTCTATGCTGGCTGCCGATGACTGCCGACCGGATGACCGCCGACCGCCGCACCGTCCTGCGCGCCACCGCCAGGTTCGCCGCCCTGACCGCCGTCGGCGGCCTGCTCGCGGCCTGCGCGGGGACCTCCCCCCGCCGGGCCGACCCGGGGGCGCTCGCCGTCCACCCCGGCACCGTGGACCCGGCCGGCGGCGACCCGGCGGCGGTCGACCCCGCCTGGGCGGCCGGCGAGGGCGCCGCCTCCCCCGCCCCGGACCCCACCGCCCCGGCCGGACCGCAGGGGGCGGCCTCCCCCACCGCGGCCGCCACCACCGTGGCGCCGCCGGTCCCGCCCACCCTCACGCCGCTCGCCCCGGGCACCCCCGTCGAGGTCGCGTACGGACCGCGGACCGGCCGCAACGTCGCCCTGACCTTCCACGGCAGCGGTGACCCGAGGATCGCCACCGCCCTGCTGGAGATCGCCGAACAGCGCGGCGCCGCGCTCACCGTGATGGCCGTCGGCAGCTGGCTGGACCAGCAGCCGCAGATGGCCCGCCGGATCCTGGACGGCGGCCACGAGCTGGGCAACCACACCCAGAACCACCAGAACATCTCCGCGATGGGCCCCGACCAGGCGCGCGCCGAGATCGCCCAGTGCGCGGAGCGGCTGCAACGGCTCACCGGCTCGATCGGCCGCTGGTTCCGGCCCTCCGCCGCCCAGTACGCCACGCCGATGGTGCGCGAGCAGGCCCGGGCGGTCGGGTACGAGCACGTGCTCTCCTTCGACGTCGACCCGCGCGACTACAGCGATCCGAGCGCCGCGGAACTCCAGCGCCGGGTGCTCGCCTCGGTGAAGGGCGGCTCGGTGGTCGCCCTGCACATGGGCCACCAGTGCACGGTGGACGCGCTGCCGGGCATCCTGGACGGACTCACCAGGGCGGGGCTCGCGCCGGTCACCGCCAGCCGGCTCTGCGCCTGAGTCCTCCGGGCGGCGGGTGCGCCGGCACCCGGGCGCACGGGTCCCGCGACCCGGGCCCACCCCTTCGGAGCAGCGCCCGCGGACCCGGTTCAGCCTGGGAGGGGATGACCTACCGACGGGTACGGAGTAGTAACGTCGTCGGGGCGGTGCACCGGTGCACACCTATCGGTGCGCCCGCCCGCTGAACAGCAGCTTGCTGGGACACCTGTCGCTGGGAGACCCCCGGCACCACCGAAGGGCAACTGAGTGAGTGACATCGCGCGCGTCGGAGTGATCGGCTGCGGTCTGATGGGGTCGGGCATCGCGGAGGTGTTCGCCCGGGCGGGGCTGGACGTCCTGGTGTCGGAGGCGAGCGGGGAGGCCCTGGAGTTCGGTCGCACCCGGCTGACCAACTCCCTGGAGACGGCGGTCAAGCGGGGCAAGCTGAGCCCCGAGGACCGCGACGGGGCGATGTCCCGGCTGTCCTTCACCACCGACCTGGCCGACTTCGCCGACCGCGACCTGGTGGTCGAGGCGGTCGCCGAGCGCGAGGACATCAAGGTCCAGATCTTCCAGACGCTGGACCAGGTGGTCGAGCGCCGGGACGCCATCCTGGCCTCCAACACCTCGTCGATCCCGATCGTGAAGCTGGCCGCCGCCACCTCGCGCCCGGAGCAGGTGATCGGCCTGCACTTCTTCAACCCGGCGCCGGTGCAGAAGCTGGTCGAGGTGATCCCGACGCTGACCACCTCGGCGGCCACCACCGAGCGGGTCGAGGCCTTCGCCTCCGAGGGGCTGGGCAAGGAGCCGATCCGCGCCCGCGACCGGGCCGGCTTCGTGGTGAACGCGCTCCTGGTGCCGTACCTGCTGTCGGCGGTGCGGATGTTCGAGTCGGGCGTGGCGACCGCCTCCGACATCGACAAGGGCATGGAGGCCGGCTGCGCCCACCCGATGGGCCCGCTGCGGCTGTGCGACCTGATCGGTCTGGACACCATCGTGTCGATCGCCGAATCGATGTACGACGAGTACAAGGAGCCGCTGTTCGCCGCTCCCCCGCTGCTCTCCCGGATGGTCGACGCGGGTCTGCTGGGCCGCAAGTCCGGCCGCGGCTTCTACGACTACACCGCGAGCGCCTGAACCCGGGAACGGTGACGGGGCCCGGGAGCGGTATCCAGCTACCCGGGCCCCTGAGGTGCCACCCAATTGCTTGCACCGGCACGTTTAAGGGTGTGGGTCATTCTCACAGCATCGCGCTTTGCCATTGAAGCTACCGCGCCACGATAGAGGCGCAGACGGGAGTCGAACCCGCATCCGACGCTTACAGCACACACCCGGTCGATCCGGCGCTCGGCGGCGAATGCTGAGCCTGGAGCGAGAGTCTGAGTCTTACAGGGGCGCCTCTGCCATGTTGGGCCACTCCGGCGCGAAATGCCGGAGGGAGGACTCGAACCTCCACATTCTCCCCTGATATCAGCTTCAACCTCAGTATCAGCTTGCGCTCTTCGCGCCACCCCCGCTCTCATACGGGGGCGATCTGGGGGCTACCCGAACAGGTAGCCGAACACCGCCTCACCGACCCGGCGGTCGGTGACCTCCGAGCCGTTGGCCTCCTCGCGGGCGAACTGGACGGCCTGCTGGAGCTTCTCGACCCGCTCCAGGAGCTCGTTCACCCGCCGGGCCGGAAGGGCCCCGGAGAACTTGACCGTCGTCCAGTAGCCGACCGCGATGTCCTCGTAGTACACCTCGACCTGCGCCGGGTGCTTCTCCGTGGCCTCGGCCTTCACGTGGTTGCGCGGCACCTTCTTGGTGCGGATCGTGCGCACCGCCTCGGTCTTCCAGGAGTCCGTCGAGGCGTCGTGGTTCCAGGCCTCGGCGGCGTCCAGCACCGGCAGCTTCCGCACGAAGGTGCGCAGGTCGGTGAGCTGCTTCTCCAGGAAGAGCAGGTAGGTGACCGGCACCTGGGCCACCAGCGTCCGGCCGTCGACCACGACGTCGGCGCGGGCCTCGGTGTTGGCCCAGTCCTTCGTCGCGGTGACGTCGAACAGCCGGGACAGCGTCGCGGACGTGGTCCGCAGGACGTCTTCGGCCTTCACCTGGACGCGGGTGGACTCCGGGGGGAGCTGCTCGCCCTCCTCGTCCTTGGGCTGGTACGTCCGGGAGATGCCGGCCAGCAGCGCGGGCTTCTGCAAGTCCTGGTGGGACTGCGTCAGCTCCTGGAAGGACTTGGACTTGACGCCCTTTTCGACGGCGATGATCTGGTTCAGCTTTGCCACGTCGTCGAACGTATCAGCGATCGTGGCGGGGTGTCACCCGATAAACGGGGCGACCGCGGAGGCCGGGCGAACGGCCTCCGCGGTCGGCACGGGTCAGCTGTTGATGCTGTAGCTGTCGCCGTAGACCTTCCACTTGAGCGGGGGGTTGAGGTCGAAGTTCTTGGCGTTGAGGAAGACCAGCTGCTCGGTGTCGACGCGGCTGGTGTCGGAGTGCGCCTCCTCGGTCTTCATGGCGGCCCGGCGGGCGTCCAGGAAGGCCTTGAGGTAGGTGGCCTCGTCGCCGCCCTGGGCCGGGGTCTTGGCCTTCTTCATGGCGGTCTTGCGGATCCCGCCGAAGCTGGTCGAGCTGGTGCCCGGGCCGTGCATGACGATGGCGTCGTAGTAGGCGAACTGGCCGAGCGCGCGCAGGCCGTCGGACTTGGCCTGGCTGACGGCGGGGTTGAAGTAGACGCGGTCGCGCTCGTCGTTCTGCGCCTGCTGGAAGACGCCGTCCTTGGCCGCGGTGGCCCAGTCCTTCTCGAAGGCGCTGCCCAGGCCCGCGTGCGACTCGGTGCCGTTCACCTTGCGCAGCGCCGGCAGGTACTTGGCGAGGACGTTGCCCGGCTTGAGGTCGGTGTAGTGCTCGACCAGGTCGAGCATGTCGCCGGTGCCCGAGCAGAAGCCGATGATGCCGGCGGTGTAGCCGCGGCCGTCACCGATGTCCTCGATGTACTTGTACTGCGACTTCCAGTCCAGCGAGGAGTTCTCGGCGCTGGACACCAGCTGCATCGCGATGTCCTTCTTGTGCGGGTCGTCCAGGCCGACGGCCTTGGCCTGGACGACGGCCGCGGTCGGCGCCGCGTGGGCTGCGCCGGCGGCCGCGACCGTGGCGGGCGCGGCCATCAGCAGGGCGGCGAGGGCTATCCGGACGGTGCGGTGCTGGGGACGGTGCATCTGACGCTCCGTGTTCCGTGGGGGGACGGCGGGGGGATGCCGTCGGCCGGGAGTTAGGAAACTTTCCTAACCAAGGAATAGCGCCCACGATCCCTGCTCCGCAAGGGCTTTGACGGAAACTCCTCAAAGAGCCAGGTCAGCCGTACCGGCCGGACCGCCGCCACCGGGACGACGAAGGGCCCCGCCGCCGGAAACCGGCGACGGGGCCCTCCACCCGGGATGCGCGTCAGGCGCCGCGGAGCACCGCGCCGGTCCGGGCGACGGCCTCGGCCACGGCCGCCTCACGGGCCGCGCTGGCCTCGTCGGCGGTCAGCGTGCGGTCGGCCGCGCGGAAGCGCAGCGCGTAGGCCAGCGACTTCTTGCCCTCGCCGACCTGCTCGCCGGTGAAGACGTCGAACAGCCGGATGGCCTCCAGCAGTTCGCCGGCGCCGGCCCGCAGCGCGGCCTCGACCTCGGCGGCCGGGACGGCGCCGTCGACGATCAGCGCCACGTCCTGGGTCGCGACCGGGAACGCGGAGACGGCCGGGCCGGAGACCCGGACGGCGCCGTCGGCGGTCAGCAGGTCGAGGTCGACCTCCATCGCGCTGGTGCGCTCGGGCAGACCGAGCGCCTTGACGACGCGCGGGTGCAGCTCACCGGCGTGGCCGACCACCCGGTCGGTCCCGGCGACCACCAACTCGGCGCAGCGGCCCGGGTGCCACGGGGCCAGCCGGCCCTGGCGGACGGCCAGTTCGACGCCGGCCGCACGGGCCACCGCACGGGCGGCCTCGATCGCGTCGGCCCAGGAGGCCGGGGCGCCCTTGCCCCACCAGCCGGACGGCACCCGCTCGCCCGCGAGGGCGGCGGCGATCCGGCGCGGCTGGTCCGGCAGCGCGGCGTCGAGGGCGGCGAGCTCCTCGTCGCTCGGACGGCGGTCGACGGCCGGGCGCGGCGCGACGGACTGCTCGTCCTTGGGCAGGAAGACGGTGCCCGTCTCGAAGATCGCCAGATCGGTGTTGCCGCGGCCGACGTTGCGGCGCAGCGCCCCGAGCAGGCCCGGCAGCAGCGTGGTGCGCAGCGCCGGCTCCTCGTCGTTGAGCGGGTTGACCAGCTTCACCGTGCGGCGGCGCCGGTCGTCCTTCTCCAGGCCGAGCCCGTCGAAGGCGGCCTCGCCGACGAACGGGTAGTTGTTGACCTCGACGTAGCCGGCGGCGGCCAGCGCGACACCGGCCCGGCGGTGGGTGCGCTGGGCCTCGGTCAGGCCCTTGCCCGGCGGCACGGTGGGCATCCGGGCGGGGACGTTGTCGTACCCCTCCAGGCGGATGACCTCCTCCGCGAGGTCGTACGGGTCGGTGAGGTCGGGGCGCCAGGTCGGCGGGGTGACCTCCAGGACGTCGGCGCCCGCGACGGAGCAGCCGATCTCCTGCAGCCGCCGGGTGACGGTCTCCCGGCCGTAGGCGGTGCCGGCGACGCGGTCGGGCAGGTCCGCGGCGATGGTGATGGTGCGCACCGGGTGCGGGGCCGCGATGTCGGTGACCCCGGCCTCGGCGGTGCCGCCGGCGATCAGGACCAGCAGGTCGACGGCGCGCTGCGCGGCGGCGCGGGCGGCCTCCGGGTCGACGCCGCGCTCGAAGCGCTTCGACGCCTCGGAGGGCAGCTTGTGCCGCTTGGCACCGCGGGCGATCACGACCGGGTCGAAGTGCGCCGCCTCGATGATCACCTCGGTGGTGCCCGGACCGGCGGCCGGGTCGAGGATCTCGGTGGAGGCACCGCCCATGACACCGGCCAGGCCGATCGGGCCGCTGTTGTCGCAGATCAGCAGGTCCTCGGCGGAGAGCTTGCGCGCGACGCCGTCGAGGGTGGTCAGGGTCTCGCCCTGCTCCGCCCGGCGGACCACGATGGGGCCGTCCACGCGCTGCTTGTCGTAGGCGTGCAGCGGCTGGCCGACCTCCAGCATCACGTAGTTGGTGATGTCCACGGCCAGCGAGATCGGCCGGATGCCGGCCTTCTGCAGGCGGCGCTGGAGCCAGATCGGCGACTTGGCGGTCGGGTCGAGGCCGATCACCGTGCGGGCCACGAAGCGGTCGCAGCCGGCCGGGTCGGCGACCTTGACCAGGTAGCCGTAGGAGTTCGCCGGCGGCACGTCGAGCAGCGCCGGGTCGGCCAGCGGCAGCCCGTACGCGGCGGCGGCCTCGCGGGCCACCCCGCGCATCGAGAGGCAGTAGCCGCGGTCCGGGGTGACGGCGATGTCCAGCACCTCGTCGACGAGCTGGAGCAGCTCGACGGCGTCGGTGCCGGGCTCGTACTCCGGCGGGAGGACGATGATGCCGTCGTGGTCGTCGCCCATGCCCAGCTCGCGGGCCGAGCAGATCATGCCGGCCGAGGTGTGGCCGTAGGTCTGGCGGGCCGCGATCGGGAACGGGCCGGGCAGCACGGCGCCCGGCAGGACGACGACGACCTTGTCGCCGACGGCGAAGTTGGTCGCGCCGCAGACGATCTCCTGCGGCTCGCCGGTGCCGTTGGCGTCGCCGACGTTGACGAAGCAGTGCCGGATCGGCTTCTTGAAGCCGGAGAGCTCCTCGATGGAGAGGACCTGGCCGACCACCAGCGGGCCCTTGAGGTCGCCGCCGATCTGCTCGACCGTCTCGACCTCCAGCCCGGCCCGGACCAGTCGCTCCGCCACGTCGCGGCCGGTCTCGCCGGCCGGCAGGTCGACGTACTCGCGCAGCCAGGAAAGCGGGACGCGCATCAGATCTCCATCCCGAACGGGAGGGTGAAGCGCACGTCACCCTCGACCATGTCGCGCATGTCGGCGACGTTGTGACGGTTCATCAGGATTCGCTCCAGGCCCAGGCCGAAGGCGAACCCGCTGTAGCGGCTCGGGTCGATGCCGCAGGCGACCAGCACCCGCGGGTTGACCACGCCGCAGCCGCCGAGCTCGATCCAGCCCTCGGAGGAGCAGGTGCGGCAGGGCCGGTCCGGGTTGCCGACGCTCTCGCCGCGGCAGACGAAGCACTGCAGGTCGATCTCGGCGCTCGGCTCGGTGAACGGGAAGTACGAGGGCCGCCAGCGCAGCTCCAGGCCGTCCCCGATCAGCTTGGACACCAGCAGCTCGATGGTGCCCTTGAGGTCGGCGAAGGTGATGCCCTCGTCCACGGCCAGACCCTCGACCTGGCGGAAGACCGGGGTGTGGGTGGCGTCCAGCTCGTCGGTCCGGTAGACCCGGCCGGGGCAGACCACGTAGATGGGAGGCTCGCGGTCGAGCATGGTGCGGGCCTGGACCGGGGAGGTCTGGGTCCGCAGCACCACGCCGGAGTCGGCGGAGCCGTCCGGGGCCTGGACGAAGAAGGTGTCCTGCATCGAACGGGCCGGGTGGTCCGGTCCCAGGTTGAGGGCGTCGAAGTTCAGCCACTCGGCCTCGACCTCGGGGCCCTCGGCGACCTGGTAGCCCATCGCGACGAAGGTGTCCTCGATGCGCTCGGCCAGCGTGGTCAGCGGGTGGCGGGCGCCGCGCGGGGTCCGGTCGTAGGGCAGCGTGACGTCCACCGCCTCCTCGACCAGGACGCGGGCGTCGCGCTCCGCCTCCAGCTCGGCCTGGCGCCGGGCGAGGGCCTGGTTGACGGCGCCGCGGGCCTGGCCGATCAGCTTGCCGGCGGCGGCCTTGGCGTGCGGGGGCAGAGCGCCGATCTCGCGGTTGGCGAGGGAGAGCGCGGAGCGGTCGCCGGTGTGGGCGACCTTGGCCTGCTTCAGCTCGTCGAGGCTGGTGGCGGCGGCGAAGGCCCGGACGGCCTCGTCCCGCGCCTGCTCCACCACCTCGGGCTTGAGGGCCTCGACCTCGACCGGGTCGTACGACTTGTTGGGTGCCGACATCTCTATCTTCCCGTGCTCCTGCTCGTCCGTGCTCAGGTAAGGGCTCGTGCCTTCGCGTGACGCCCGGCGTGGCCGGGGCACGGGCAGCCCCCGCCGCAGGTGCTCGGAAGGGGTGTCCGCGGCACGGCCGCGCAGGGCGTCCCACAACGCCAAAGGTCGAGTGTAGTCGCAGCGCATGGTGCGGCTGCCGTCAAGCCCGTCCGGCCTCCCGATCCGCACCGGGCCCAGGGGGTGGCGGCGCCGCCCCCGGAGCCCGCCGCGGCTGCCTCCAGGCTCCGTCAGAGCATGAAGTCGGGCACGCCGGCGGGCAGGATAAATCGGAACCGGGCGCCGCCGCCGGGCGCGCGGTCGACGCGGATCGAGCCGCCGTGGGCCTCCACGATGCCCTTGACGATGTAGAGGCCCAGGCCCGTGCCGCCGCGCTTGGAACCGCGCCAGAAGCGGGTGAACACGCGCGGCATCGAGTCCTCGGGGATGCCGGTGCCTTCATCGCTCACGGTGACCGCGGTGCCTTCCACAGTTCGGGGCGGAGTGCCGGAGCGCTCCCAGACGGGTGCCTCGACGACCTCCTTGGCCGGTGCCACCTCGATCGTGACAGTTCCCTCACCGTGGCGCACCGCATTTTCCAGCAGGTTGGCCAGCACCTGGTCCACCTTGTCCGGGTCGGCCCAGAGCACGGTGAGCGGCTCGCTGATCCGGATGTCGAAGCGGTCCTCGGGGATGCCGGTGGCGACCTTGCGGTCCACGTGCCGGCGCACCGCGGCGGCCAGGTCGACCACCTGCTTGCGCAGCTCCAGCCGCCCGGCGTCGATCCGGGAGATGTCCAGCAGCTCGGCGATCAGCCGGGTGACCCGGTCGGCGTCGGCGTCGACGGTCTCCAGCATCAGCCGCTTCTGCCCGTCGGTGAACCGCTCCCACTTCGCCAGCAGGGTCGCGGTGAAGCCCTTGACGCTGGTGAGCGGCGAGCGCAGCTCGTGCGCGACGGTGGCGATCAGCTCGGCGTGGCTGCGCTCGGTCCGCCGGCGGGCCTCGGTGCCGCGCAGCGCGATCACCAGCCGCTCCAGCGGCGCCTGCGGGCGGGCCCGGACGTAGCGGGCGGACACCAGCACCTCGCGGCCGCCGGGGAGCAGCAGATTGCGCTCGGGCTGGCTGGTCCGGGTCGCCAGGCCGCCGTACGGGTCGGTCAGCTGCCACCAGCGGCGGCCGTCCAGGTCCTCCAGCGGGAGGGCGTGCTCCAGCGGGCTGCCGAGCGCGGCCTCCTGGAGGATGCCGGTCAGCCGGGCGGCGGTGCGGTTGAAGCAGACCACCCGGCCCAGGGCGTCGGCGACCACCAGGCCGTCCGGCAGGTCGTCCGGGTCGAGCTCTGGCCCGCTGCCGACCATGGGTGTCCTCCCCGATTACCCACCGTGTCTTTCCCCCCACCGAGGCAGACCCTAGCGTCTCGCGGCCCCCCGCAGTAGGGCCCGCGGCGTCGCGATGACGACTTCCGGGAGCGTCCGGGTACGGCCTACGCCCGCGCCCGGCAGCCGCCGGGCGAGCGCTGCGCCCGGGCGGAGGCGTAGAGGCAGACGGCGGCGGCCGTCGCGAGGTTGAGGCTCTCGGCGTGTCCGTGGATCGGTACGCGCACCACCTCGTCGGTGAGTGCGCGGGTCTCCTCCGGGAGCCCCCAGGCCTCGTTGCCGAACACCCAGGCGCCGGGCGCGCCCAGCGTGCCCTCGTCCAGCTCCTGGTCGAGGTCGCGCTCCCCCGCGCCGTCGGCGGCCAGCACCCGCACGCCGGCCTCGCGCAGCCGCCCGACCGCCTCCTCCACCGGCACGCCGACGGCGACCGGCAGGTGGAACAGGCTGCCGACGGAGGCGCGCACGGCCTTCGGGTTGTACAGGTCCACCGAGGCGTCGGTCAGCACCACGGCGTCCGCGCCGGCCGCGTCGGCGGTCCGCAGCACGGTGCCGGCGTTGCCGGGGTCGCGCACGTGGGCGAGCACCGCGACCAGCTTGGGGCGGGCCGCCAGCACCTCGGCGAACGGGGTGTCGATGAACCGGCAGAGCGCCACGATGCCCTGCGGGGTCACGGTGTCGCAGATGTCCGCGATGACCTCGTCGGTGGCGGTGAGCACCGGCAGCCCCTCGGCGCGGGCGGCGGCGACGATGCCGGCGTGCCGCTCGGCGGCCTCGGGGGTCGTGTAGACCTCGACCACGGCGTGGTCGGCCGTGCCCGGCAGCGTCCCGAACGCGACGGCCTCCCGGACGGCCTGCGGGCCCTCGACGAGGAACCGGCGCTCCTTGGTGCGCTGGTTCCGCTTGGCGAGCCGGCGTGCGGCGACGACGCGGGGCGAGCGCAGGGAGGTCAGCAGGGGGGTGTCGGTGCTCGACATGGTCTCGTCTCTGAGGCGGGGCGCCGGTGGCGTGCAGGGACTGTGGCGGGGAAACGCAAAACCGGACCCGCAGGGAGAGCCTGCGGGTCCGGTCGGTGCGACGAACCGATCCCGGGGGGATCAGGCCGATCCAGGAGGATCAGGCGGCGTCGGCGGCGGCCCTCGGGGCGTTGACGTCGGCCGGCAGCGCCTTCTGCGCGACCTCGACGAGCGAGGCGAACGCGCCCGGGTCGTTGACCGCGAGGTCGGCCAGCATCTTGCGGTCGATCTCGACGCTGGCGGCCTTCAGGCCCTGCACGAAGCGGTTGTAGGTGATGCCGTTGGCACGGGCCGCAGCGTTGATGCGCTGGATCCACAGCTGACGGAAGTCGCCCTTGCGCTTCTTGCGGTCGTTGAAGTTGTAGACCAGCGAGTGGGTGACCTGCTCCTTGGCCTTGCGGTACAGGCGCGAGCGCTGGCCCCGGTAGCCGCTGGCGCGCTCCAGGATGACCCGGCGCTTCTTGTGGGCGTTGACTGCCCGCTTGACGCGTGCCACTTGATTACTCCTTGGGTTGGACCACGGACTACTTCACGCGGTCCGTCATTCGAATGGGTCGGGAAGGATCAGCTGTCCCGCTCACGGCTCGCGCCGGGCGGGAGGGCGATCACTTGCCGAGAAGCTTCTTGATCTTCTTGGCGTCGGCGGGGGCCACCACGACGGTGCCGGCCAGCTTGCGGGTCAGCGTGGAGGGCTTGTGCTCCAGGAGGTGGCGGCGGCCGGCGCGCTCGCGCAGCACCTTGCCAGAGCCACTGATCTTGAAGCGCTTGCTGGCGCCACTGTGCGTCTTCTGCTTCGGCATTTCGCCGTATCTCCTCGTCGGTCCGTCCACGCCCGCGCGGTGTGCGCCGCGCGGGCGTGAAGGATGGATCTGCGATGACCGGGCGGACGCCCGTTCACCTTGGTGGCCGGTCTCCCGAACCGCCCTGGCCGGTGAAGGCTCAGGCGTCCTGGGAGGCCTCGGCCGGCTGCTCGACCTCGGCGGCGTCGTCCTCGGCGTCGGCCTCGTCGGCCTCCGCCTCGGCCGCGGCGTTCTCGGCCTCAAGCGCTGCGTCCTCGTCGGCCTCGGCGGCGTCGGAGCCGGGGGTGCGGCCCTGACGCTCGGCCTTGCGGGCGTCCGCGATCGCGCGGGCCTCGGCCATCGCCTCGGTCTTCTTCTTGTGCGGGCCGAGAACCATGATCATGTTTCGGCCGTCCTGCTTGGCCGAGGACTCGACGAAGCCCAGGTCCTGGACGTCGTTGGCCAGCCGCTGCAGCAGTCGGAAGCCCAGCTCGGGCCGCGACTGCTCACGACCGCGGAACATGATCGTGATCTTGACCTTGTCGCCCTGCTTGAGGAACCGAACGACGTGACCCTTCTTGGTGTCATAGTCGTGCGGGTCGATCTTCGGCCGGAGCTTCATCTCCTTGATGACCGTGTGCGCCTGGTTCTTGCGCGCCTCACGGGCCTTCATGGCCGACTCGTACTTGAACTTGCCGTAGTCCATGAGCTTGCACACCGGCGGCCGGGCGGTCGCCGCGACCTCGACGAGGTCGAGGTCGTACTCCTGCGCGAGCTCCAGCGCCTTGGCAAGCGGCACGATGCCGACCTGCTCGCCGCTGGGACCGACGAGTCGCACCTCGGGGACGCGAATCCGGTCGTTGATGCGGGGCTCGGTGCTGATGGGGCCTCCTAGGTTGCACCTTCTGCGATGCGGCCGTCGGACGGCGGTCGCACGTAGTGGACTCGACCACTGGGCGGGGCTTCATTCGTGCTGCGCTGCCTACCTTGCTGATGGGCACTGCATGCACCGCGACACGAAAAAAGCCCCGCTCGGTACAAGCGGGGCTCCACACAACCGGGGGCTGCACCCGGTGAGGGGTGCGGCGGGCGACTCGGCGCCTGGGCGCCCGTCGCGGACCGGGACCCGTCGACCGTGAGGCCGATCGGGTGGGAGACTTTCGCGGTTGCCCTCTCGGGCCTCCTGGGTGGAGCCTCCTCTTGCTGGCCGGGCGCTCCTCAGGAGCTCCTGGCCGGTCAGTCTCGAAGCATACAGCGTTTCGGCCGCGCCCGGTATTCCGCCCCTCGCTCCCCGCGGCCCGGCCCCCGGCCGGCCCCCTTGTACGCTCCTTGGGTACGGACACCGGCACGACGGAACGAGCCCCCCTTGAGCAGCGAGCCCACCCAGAACCCCGCCGCGGACGACGAGGCGATCGGTTTCGACGACCTCACCCGGGACATCGCCGAGGTCCCCGCCGTCGAGGTGATCACGACCGTCGCGGTGCACCTGATGAGCGCCGCCGCCGTGAAGTGCGGCCTGGCCGAGGGCGGCGAGGCCGACAAGGACCTCGACGAGGCGCGCAAGCTGATCACCGCGCTGGCCGGGCTGGTCACCGCCGGTGCCCCCGAGATCAGCAACTTCCACGCCGCCCCGCTGCGGGACGGCCTGAAGTCGCTCCAGCTGGCCTTCCGCGAGGCGTCCATCGTGCCGGACGCGCCGGGCACCGGGCCGGGCGAGAAGTTCACCGGGCCGGTCTACGCCTGAGCCCCACCGGGACACCGCGTGCCCTCTCGTCCACCGGGCGAGGGGGCACCCTCGCGTCCGGGCACCGCGCGCGGGCCGGACGCCGCTAGCGGCGGTACAGCGGCTCGCCGGGCAGCGCGGAGTCGGCCGGCAGCACGGCCAGGTTCAGGCCCCGGTCGAGCCGGACCCGCAGCACCGGGTCGGCCGCGACCGCCTGCCCGATCCGCCGGGCGGCCGCCTGGACGGCCTCCTGGTCCAGCGCCCGGTCCAGCACCACCGCGAGCAGGCCGTCCCCCTCCTGGTAGGGCGCCAGCAGACCGCTCACCACCTGCGGCTCGGCCGCCAGCAGCGCACGGACGGCCTCGCGCACCTCGGGGTCGCGCACCGGCGGCAGGTACGGCCGGTTCTCCGCCAGCGCGCGCAACCGGGCCCCGGACAGCCGGTACGGCACCGGGCCGGCCGGGTCGATCAGCAGGGTGTCCGCGCGCTCGGAGTAGGCGACCATCGCGGCCTGCGGGGCGGCGACCGGTGCCGGGCGGGCGTCGGCGCGCCACCGGGTCAGCGCCTCCATCGAGGTGAAGGCCGGCAGCGCCCGCCGGCCGTCCGTGGCCTCGATCACCGGGACGGCCATGTCACTGGTCTTCTCGTGCTTGTGCCCGTGCTCGTCCAGCTCCACCTCACCGAGGACGGCGACGATCGGGACCATCAGCCGGGTCGGCGTCAGCGCCGCGAGCACCTCCGGCTCGGCCCCGGGCTCCTGCGACCAGCGCGCGAGCGCCTCGGCGAGCGCCGGGTCGGCGGTGCCGTCGTCGGCGGCGAATCCTGGGTTCGGAATGTTCTTGCGGTCCACCCGGCCGACCCTATGCCACCTCACACCCGCCGCCGGGGCGAGGCGGAGCCGCGCCGTCGGGGTGGATCGTCCGCCGCAGGCCTACCCACCGGTAGCGGGGTGTGGCACTCTGCGCCCATGGCCACGCTCGAAGCTGCTGCCCGTACCGCCGCCGTGCCCTCGCCGGCCGCCGACCGAGCCCGGTACGACCGGGCCACCGCCCATCTCGACGGCCCGGTGGCCGTCGTCGACCTCGCGGCCTTCGACGCCAACGCCGCCGACCTGGTCCGCCGGGCGGCCGGCAAGCCGGTCCGGGTGGCCAGCAAGTCGGTGCGCTGCCGCGCCCTGCTGGAGCGGGTGCTGGCCATGGAAGGCTTCGCCGGGGTGATGAGCTTCACCCTCGGCGAGTCGCTCTGGCTGGCCCGCACGGGCGTCCGCGACGTCCTGCTGGCCTACCCCTCGGCGGACCGCTCCGGCTTCGCCGAACTGACCGGCGATCCGGAGCTGGCCGCCGCCGTCACCGTGCTGGTCGACGACCCGGCCCAGCTCGACCTGATCGACGCGGCCCGGACCGGCCCCGCCGAGGTCCGGGTCTGCCTGGAGCTGGACACCGCGCTGCAGCTGTTCGGCGGGCGGGTGCGGGTCGGCGCCCGGCGCTCGCCGATGCGCACGCCCGAGGACCTCGGAGCCTTCGCCGAACTGGTGCAGCGCCGCCGCGGGTTCCGGGTGGTCGGGCTGATGGCCTACGAGGGACACATCGCCGGGGTGGGCGACAGCGTGCCCGGGCGGCCGGTGCGCTCCCGGATGATCCGGCTGATGCAGGCGAAGGCCCGGGCCGAGCTGGCCGAGCGGCGCGCGGCGACGGTCCGGCGGCTGCGCCGGGTGACCGAGCTGGAGTTCGTCAACGGCGGCGGCACCGGCAGCGTCGAGTCGACCGTGGCGGAGCGGGCGGTCACCGAGGTGGCGGCGGGCTCCGGGCTGTACCTGCCGCGGCTGTTCGACAACTACCGCTCGTTCCGGGGCCGGCCGGCCGCGCTGTTCGGCCAGCCGGTGGTGCGCCGGCCCGGCCTCGGGGTGGTGACGGTGCTCGGCGGCGGCTACCCGGCCTCCGGCGCGGCCGGACCGGACCGCTCGCCGGTGCCCCACCTGCCACCGGGGCTGCGCTACGACCCGATGGAGGGGGCCGGCGAGGTGCAGACCCCGCTGCTCGGCGCGGCCGCCGACGACCTGCTGATCGGGGACCGGGTCTGGTTCCGGCACGCCAAGGCGGGCGAGCTGTGCGAGCGCTTCGCCGAGCTGCATCTGATCGAGGGCGACCGGGTGGTGCGCACCGTCCCGACCTACCGGGGCGAGCAGCGGACCTTCCTCTGACCACCGGGTATGCCACCACGGCCGAACGGGCCGCCGCGGCGCCCTCGTTGCCCTACCGTGGTTCAGGACAGGACCGGACGCGACGTCAGGGGGCGCCATGGAGGCCGAGATCGTGCAGGGGCTGGTGACGTCGGGTGCCACCACCCTGGTCGGGCTGATGGCCACCGAGGCCTGGACCCAGGCGCGTTCGCGCTTCGCGGCGCTGTTCGGGCGGGGCGAGACCGACGAGGCGGAGGCCGCGGCCCTGGAGCGCTCGCGGACGGTCATCGCCCGCGCCCGGGAGACCGGTGACACCGGGGCCGTCGACGACCTGACCGGCACCTGGCGGGGCCGGCTCCGCCAGGCACTCCTGGAGAACCCCGAGGTGGCCGACGAACTCCGCGCCATCCTGGCGGAGTTCGAGCCGCGGCTGCCCGCACGGGGCGGCGAGTCCCTGGAGAACACCTTCAACGGCGGAACGACATACGGCATGGTGATCCAGGCCAAGAACGTGCACGGGGGCGCGCACTTCCACCAGTACGGGCAGGACCCGGGCCGGCCTTCCGGCGGCCGCTGACCTTTTCCCGGCCTTTCCCCCACCTTAAGAAGGCCCGAGGGGCACCCGGACTCCGGCGCCCCTCGGGCCTCTGTGCTGCGCGTACGGCTACAGTCCGTCAAAAAGTACGCCACAACGGGCTATTGCCAGTTGGTCTAGTCCAATCATACGCTCAGCCCGGGCCCCGCGCGCCGGGCCGGCGGGCCCCGGGCAGACGTGCCCACTCCCCCACACTCTCGGCCCGGAACACGGTCAAGGAGTCCCCACCCCATGTCCATCAAGAGAAGTGCTCTGTCCCTCGGCGTCATAGGCGCCGCGGTCCTCGCCGTTTCGACGACCGCCGCCGGCACCGCCAGCGCCCACGGCGCCATGACCAACCCGGTCAGCCGCATCGCGGCCTGCTACGCCGAAGGCCCGGAGACTCCCAAGTCCCAGGTCTGCAAGGACCTCGTGGCGATGAGCGGCACCCAGCCGCTGTACGACTGGAACGAGGTCAACATCGCCAACGCGAACGGCAACCACCAGGCGCTGATCCCGGACGGCAAGCTCTGCTCGGCCAACCGCGACAAGTACAAGGCGCTCGACATGCCCCGCACCGACTGGCCGGCCACCCCGGTCAGCGCCGGTTCGTTCGCCTTCAAGTTCCGCGTCACCGCGGCACACGTCGGCACCCAGACCGTCTACATCACCAAGGCCGGCTACGACCCGACCAAGCCGCTGAAGTGGTCCGACCTGGAGTCGGCCCCGGTCGCCCAGGTGCAGGTCACCCGCACCGCCACCGACGGCTACTACACCTACACCGGGACGCTGCCGCAGCGCACCGGCCGCCAGCTGCTGTACATGGTCTGGCAGCGCAGCGACAGCCCGGAGGCGTTCTACAGCTGCTCCGACGTCGACTTCGGCAAGACGGCGGCCGCCGTCGACCAGCCCGTGTCGGCGCTCGCCGCGCAGGCCCCGGCCGCGCCGAGCGAGGCGCAGATCGCCGCCGGCCAGTCCAAGTCCACCGTTTCCCACAACGGGCACGGCGGCAACGCGAACGAGCCGGCGGGCGCGGTGGTGCCGACCGCCAGCGCGGCCGTCGGCGGCTCGCCCACCGGTCCGCTGCTGCTGGCCGGCGCCGCCGCGATCAGCGTCGGCTGGGCCGGCATGGTGCTCCGGCGCCGTCGCTTCGAGGCTGTTCGACGCGACTCCTGACCGCCGGAGGCCTGGGCCGGACCGCACACCGCCCCCCGTGCGGTCCGGCCCAGGCGATCCCC
>NZ_JBHWUI010000055.1:0-46736 GCF_042737525.1 Kitasatospora sp. NPDC059973
TGAGTGCCGTGCGGACGCGGTTGCGGCGCTTGGTGGCGGTGGTGGTGGCGGCGGTGGTCTCGTTACGGAGGGTCATGCGGGTCCTTTCGGGGGGGTGTGCGAGCGTGCGGAACCAGGCCCTGGGTGGGGTGGTTTCGTGTCGCGGGGGGTGGGGGCACCGGGTGCGGTGCGGGGTGGTGGGCCCTGCGGTGCGTGGTGGTCGGTGCAACGGGTTCGAAGTTACGGGGGTGGGGTGGGGGTTTCAAGGATTCGTAGGTTTGGGCTGGTGGGTGGGTGGTTACCGGGGGTATGGATCTAGGGATTGGGCTGTTTTGAAGGTGTTTGCCCCGTTTTTCAAGATCGTTTGGGGGGTAGGAGTGGTCCGGGCCACAGGTTTGGGGGTGTGAGGCCGGGCACATCGTCGACGGTGGGTGACGGGGTGTCGGCGGGGGGTGCGGATCGTGGGGGGTGGGGGTCCGGGGTCGGGTGGCGCGCACCACAGCCCTCACCCGACGTGCCCCGTCCGCTCACCCGGCGTGGCCGCCATAGCCTCTGGGCATGAGCAACGAGAGCGATGCAGAGGCCGTCGGCGGCGCCGAGGAGCCGGGGGCGGCGGTCGCGCCCGCCGGGTTCGAGCTGGGGACCGACGGGCCCAAGGTGATCCTGGCGGGGCTGGACGGCTCGGAGTCCTCGTGGCGGGCGACCGCCTACGCGGCCGGGCTCGCCCGGCGGCAGCACGCGACCCTCGCGGTGGCGTACGTCCAGCCCGTCCTCGGGGCGGCCACCGCGCTCGCGGGCGCGGCCGTCGGGGAGACCACGCAGGAGATCGCCGACGAGCTGCTGGCGGCGCTGCGCGAGGCGGAGCGGCGGCTGAGCGACGTCTGGCGGCTGGACTGGCGCTTCCTGACCCTCCGGGGCGACCCGTTCGCGGGCCTCGCGCGGATGGCGGACGAGCTGCGGGCGGACGCCGTGGTGGTCGGCGGCTCCGAGCAGGCCGGGCACCGGGTGATCGGCTCGGTCGCGGTCCGGCTGGTGAAGGCGGGCCGCTGGCCGGTGACCGTGGTGCCGTAAGGGGGAGGGGCGGGGGCCGGCGGACGGCGGAGTTGGACGTGCGGAAGGGCTGCGATCCGGGTGGGACCGGACCGCAGCCCTTCCGGCTGTCGGGAGGTCGCTCAGCCGAGGATGCTGACGCTGTTGCCGCAGATGTTGATCGGGATGCTGATCGGGATCTGGATCTGGTTGCCGGAGAGGACCCCCGGCGAACCGGTGACGACGCCGCTGGCGTAGGCACCGCCGGTGTTGACGCAGGTGGTGCCGGAGGACAACTCGGCGGCGGCGGCGCTGTGCCCGACCCCGTCGCAGTCCCCCGCGAAGGCGGGGCCGGTGGATATGACGGCCAGCGCGGCGGTGAGACCGGCGGCGAGCAGGTACTTCCTGGTGTTGGTCATGCCGGTAGGAATAGCCAGCCGACACGCTGAACCGGACACGATCCGACCGGAGTGCCACCCGATCGGCGCTGCGATCCGACTCGGATGCAGGAACCGGGCCGGCCGGCCGTCACCCGAACGGCGGGCATCGGGCGCGGGCACCGCCGGGCCGCCGGTCCCGGTCCGGGGCCGGGCGCTGTCCCGGTCCGCGGTCGGGGCCGCGATGGGACGCCGGTCCCGTGCGTCCGGGACGTCCGCCGTCCGATGCTCGATGCGCGGGGCCGGTACGACGGCCCCGGGGCGTACCGCCCGACGACCCGCTACGGCTCACGCCACGCAAGGGAGACCGCATGTTCGCGCACTGGGGTACCTTCACCAAGAACGACACCCTCGGAGACTGTCTCGGCGTGGCCCAGAGCGCGCTGCAGCGCCAGGGCTTCCAGGTCTGGGACCTCGCCGGCGACGGCGACTACCAGGTGATCGGCGGCAACTCCGCCGTGATCGCCAATATCGTCTGCGTCCCGCAGTCCGGGAACATCTGGATCACGGTCAGCGCCTACTCCACCGACTCGGCGCTCGCCGAGCGGACCCGGAACGACGTCCGCACCTACATCGTCAACTCGGTCCGGATCGACTGAGACCGGCCGGTTCCGGCTGGGCCCCGGCGCGAGCCGGTCCGCGGGGCGGTGCCACCCGCCCGCCCTCGGGCCGGTTCGTACCCGGCGATAGGGTTCGGGACCATGACGGACACCCCGGTCGCACACCCCCGGAAGCCCGCCCGCCCGACGGCCGGGCCGAGACCCCGCCCGGCGGCGGCAGCGACGGCTGCGGCACCGGTGACGGCGACGCTCGTGGCCGGCCCGCCCGACGGCCCGGCCGGCAGTGACCTGCACCTCGAACTGCCCGCCACCGGCGGCCGCCGCGCCGCGCTGATGGCCGCCCTGCGCGAGGCGATCCGCAGCGGCCGGCTCGCCCCCGGCACCCGGCTGCCGCCGTACCGCTCGCTCGCCGCCGACCTCGGCATCGCCCGCAACACCGCCGCCGACGCCTACGCCGAGCTGGCCGCCGAGGGCTGGCTGACCGCCCGTCAGGGCTCCGGCACCACCGTCGCCGACCGGGCCGAGCCGGTCGCCGCGACCCGGGCCCGCCGGACGTCCCCGTCGCGCCGGCCCGCCCACGACCTGATCCAGGGCCGCCCCGACGCCTCCGCCTTCCCCCGCGCCGACTGGCTCGCCGCCGGCCGCCGGGCGCTCACCTCCGCGCCCAACGAGGCCTTCGGCCCGGGTGACCCGCAGGGCCGCCGCGAGCTGCGGGTCGCCCTCGCCGACTACCTGGCCCGGGCCCGGGGCGTGCGCACCGACCCCGAGCGGATCGTGGTCTGCTCCGGCTTCGCCCACGCGCTGCGGCTGCTGTTCGACGGCGCGGGCGCGGTGCTGGGCGGCCCCGCCGCCGGTCCGCTGGCCGTCGAGGCCTACGGCCTGGGCTTCCACCGGGCGCTGCTGGCCAGGGCGGGGGTGACGACGCTGCCGCTGCCGCTGGACGAGGACGGCGCGCGGATCGACGCGCTCGCGGAGCACCCGACGGTGCGCACGGCGCTGCTCACCCCGGCCCACCAGTTCCCGACCGGCGGCCCGCTGCACGCCGCCCGGCGCGCGGCGGTGATCGACTGGGCGCGCGGGAGCGGCGCGCTGGTACTGGAGGACGACTACGACGGCGAGTTCCGCTACGACCGCCGGCCGGTCGGCGCGGTGCAGGGGCTCGACCCGGAACGGGTGATCTACCTGGGCAGCGTCAGCAAGAGCCTGTCGCCCGCGCTGCGGCTCGGCTGGATGGTGCTGCCCGAACAGCTGGTGGACCGGGTGCTGGCCGTCAAGGGCGAGCGGGAGGCCTGGGCGAGCGCGCTCGACCAGCTGACGCTCGCGGAGTTCATCGAGTCGGGCGGCTACGACCGGCACGTGCGGCGGATGCGCCGGCGCTACCGGGACCGCCGGGACCACCTGCTGGCCGAACTGGCCGTGCGGGCGCCGCACATCGAGGTGTCCGGGATCGCGGCCGGCCTGCACGCGGTGCTCCGGCTCGCGCCCGGCACCGAGCGGTCCGTGCTCAAGGCGGCGGCCTACCGGGGGCTGGCCCTGGACGGGCTGGCGGACTACCGGCACCCGCTGATCGGGCCGGACGCGATGCCCGTGGCGGACGGTCTGGTGGTCGGCTACGCCACGCCGGCCGACCACGCCTACCAGGCGGCCGTCGCCGCGCTCTGCGACGTCCTGCCCGCCCCGCTCTGACCGGGGCCGCCGGCCCGCACGCTCCGGCCCGCACGCTCCGGCCCGCACCCTCCGGCCCCGGGCGGGTGGTGCGGGCCGGAGGGTAAGGGGAAGGGCCGTAGCCGGAGGTGTCGTGGCGTAGTCAATGGCCCGCCGCGTCCGCTCCGCTGTCCTATGCCAGTACGGGCCCGGGCGGAGGCCGGTGCCACGACCGGCGGCGCCGCCTAGGCTCACTGGTCATGCGCAGAACACATGTGAGCCGTCTCGGAATCGCTGCGATCCTGGCCCTCGTCGTCGGTCTGCTCCTCTCGGCCGCTCCCGCCCAGGCGGACACGCCGCTGCTCACGGTCGCCTCCGACCGGGCGACGGCGACCCCGGGCTCCGCGGTCACCCTGACGTTGACGCTGACCAACCCGCACGACACCCCCGTGCGGTTCGTCTACCAGTCCGTCCAGCCGACCTACCAGACCAGCCAGGTCCCCGGTCTGGCGTACGCCTTCTCGTCCTGCGGCGGGGCGGTCAGCGCGTGCGACACCGGCGGCACCAGCGGCCTGGTCCACCACACCGTGCCCGTCGCGGCGGGGGCCTCCACCACCGTGACGCTGACCTACGACATCGCGGCCGGCTCGGCCTGCGGCGCCGGCACGCGGATCGACTTCTACACGTACCTCTACTACGAGTACCAGTCCGGCGCGGCCTCCGACTCCGGCATCTTCGACATCCCCGGCAACGAGGTCGTCTGCTCCTGACCCCGGCCGGTCCGGCCCGCTCGCGCGGGCACCCGTCCCACAGTCCCCCGTCAGGTGCCGGCCGCCCCCGTACCGGCACCTGACGGGCCTTTCGCGTGCGCTGTCGGACCCTCGTGACAGGCTTGCGCGCATGGCCGAACCGCTGACTGACGCGACCGACCGCGCCGCCGCGAGCGCGCCCGCGGGCCTCCCCGCGCGCATGACCGCAGCCGCGAGCACGACCGCCAGCTCCCCGGGCCGGTCCGCCGCCCACCCGGGGGAGCCGGGCCCGCGCGGGCTGCCCGTCCCGCCCGGTGTCGCCGAGGCGATCCTGGCCCGGGCCGACGAGCGGACGGCTCCGCTGGTCCACGGCCTGATGCGGCCCTCGCTGGCGCTCGCCGCCGGGGGCGACGGTCCGCCGGCCGGGGTGCTCGGCGGGCTGCCCGCCCTGCCGGCCGGCACCGGGTGGCCGGAGTTCGCCGGGCGCCCGATGCAGCTGCTGGCCCAGCTCGACTGCGCCGGCCTGGCGGAGGCCTTCCGCACCACCGGCCGGGGCGGTGACTGGCCGCTGCCGACCGCCGGGCTGCTCCTCTTCTTCCACGACGAGTGGCTCTCCGACTTCACCGGCCGTGGCTGCCGCGTCCTGCACGTGCCCGTGGGCGCACCGCCCGGACCGGCCCCGGCCGACGGCCCGGGCACCCCCGCCGTCCCGGCCGTCGAGGTCCGGGCCGAGTGGCGGCTCTCCGCGCCCTCCTACCAGGACCGCGAGCTGGAGAACGTCTTCCCCGACGACTTCATGATCGCCCTCGACCTCGCCGCCGACTTCCGCGACCACCTCGCCGCCCCCGGCGTGCGGGTGCTCGGCTGGTGCGACACCGACACCGGCCGCCCGGCGGGGCACCGGCCGCTGCTGCAGATCGGGAGCCGCGCCCTCGCGGTGGACTGGGGCGAGTGCGTCAACGTGTCGTTCTGGATCACCGACGAGGACTTGGCGGCGGGCCGCTTCGACCGCGTCCGGCACGGCTTCGAGGTCGCCTGAGCGGGCCGGCGAGCGCCGCCCGGAGCGGGCCCGCCACCGCTGCCCGGGCGGGGCCGCCCGGCCGCCACTAGGCTGCTGGAAGAGGTGGGGGCACCCGCCCGCGACCGCCGGTCCGCCCGGCCGAGCGGTCGGACCCCGATCGCCGAACCGGTGGGACGGACGTGGCAGCAGAGGGATCGGCGGCATTCGACGCGGCGGCGCCCGACGGCCCGGAGCCCCCGGTCGGCGAGCTGCTGCGCTCGGTCCGGGCCCACCCCTCGCTGCTGCCCGAGACCCTCGCCGTCTTCGCGGTCCGCCACCGCGGCCCCCGCGCCGCCCGCCGGGTCGCCGCGCTGCGGGCGGCCCACCCGGAGGCGACGCCGCAGGAGCTGGCCGGACTGGCGGTGACGCACGCCCGGCGGGTGAGTCAGAGCGAGGGCGCCTTCGTCGGCGGGCCGTTCATGGTGCTCATCCCCTTCGCGTTCTGCACCGCGCTGCTGGCCCAGGCCCAGCTGTTCCTCGAACTCGCCGCCCTGGCCGGGAGGGACCCGGCCGCCCGGCCCCGGGCCGCCGAGGTCCTGGTGCTCCAGGGCGCCTACCCCGATGTCGCGGCCGCCGGGCGCGCCCTGGACACCGCGCCCGGGCCGTCGGGCGGGCGGCGGCGCGGGCTCTGGTCGCTGCTCCGGCGGATGGCCCGGCTGCTCGGGCTGACCAGTGAGGGGGCCGATCCGCCGCCCTCCCGCTGGCGGACGGCCGGCGGCTGGCTGCTGGTCCTGCTGGTCTTCCTGATCGGGCTGGTCGCGCCGCTGGTCTGGCTGCCCTACATGGGCTTCTCCTACGCCCGGGCGACCGACCGGGTCGGCAGCCGGGCCGTCGACTTCTACTTCGGCGGCGACGTCGCCGGGGCCGCGCTGCGGCGGCGCCGTCGCCGCGCCGACCCGGCGACCGTCGCGGCCACCATCAGGGCGGGGATATCGCTGGTCCTGCCGGTGGGGGCGGTGATCATGCTGCTGCTCGCCGACATCCGGGTCGCGGGCAGCCGGTGGCCGCTGATGTCGATCATCCTGCTCGTGCTGTCCGTCCTGGTCGGCGAGGTCTGGTACCGCCGCCACCGGCGGGCCGCGGCGCAGGGCGGGTGACGGGCCGCCGCCCGGGCGTCCGAGCGGCCGTCACCTGGCGCTTGGCCAGGTGTTCGACACGGGAACACCTGTGCCATCCGCTCGTGCGCCGCCCGCCGGCCCGCGGGCCCGCACGTCGCTCCGTTCGGGTGGAGGGGATCGTTCCGGTGGGCGGGCGATTCGCATGCACAGCAAGTCCGGGATCGGTGGGAGGAACGCACGGGATTCCAACCGCCAGGCGCATCAGATTCACCCTATCGAGGGGTGCTTTGGGGCCGTACGGCTTTGGCCGGGCGCGGGTGATCTAGGGTTCCCGGTGGGTCGCCCCGAGTGGGCGGACACGATCGCGCTCTTTCGCCAACACCCCTTCCCGTACGCGTATCTGATGATCCGTCCCCGGACTCCGGGGCGGGTCGGCGTGACCTTGACCAGATGAAGGAGACCCTGCCGATGCCGGTGGACACGAACCCGGAGACGCAGCAGGTACCGCAGCAGTCGAGCCTGACGACGGCCGCTGCCCGCAACCTCGCCACCACCACCAAGTCCGCGCCGCAGATGCAGGAGATCACCTCCCGCTGGCTGCTCAAGGTGCTCCCCTGGGTCCAGGCCGCCGGTGGCGCCTACCGGGTGAACCGCCGGCTCACCTACACCGTCGGCGACGGCCGGGTGGAGTTCATCAAGACCGGCTCGGAGGTCCGGGTCATCCCCCGTGAGCTCGGGGAGCTCGCCCTGCTGCGCGGCTTCGACGACGACGGGGTGCTGACGGCCCTCGCCGACCGCTGCGAGCAGCGCGACTTCGGCCCCGGCGAGGTGCTGGCCGAGCGGGGCACCGAGGCGGACCGCATCTACCTGATCGCCCACGGCAAGATCAACCAGATCGGCACCGGCAAGTACGGCGACGAGACGGTGGTCGGCGTGCTCGGCGACGGCGACCGCTTCGGCGAGCACGCCGTGCTCGACCCGGACGCCGTCTGGGAGTTCACCGCCACCACGGTGACCGCCGGCACCGTGCTCTCGCTGCCGAGGCGCGAGTTCCAGGCCATCCGGGACGGCTCGCCCGCGCTCCAGCGGCACCTGGAGGAGTTCCTGGCCCTGCCGCTCCAGCGCCAGAACGAGCGCGGCGAGGCCGAGATCGCCATGTCGGCGGGCCACCACGGCGAGTACGAGCTGCCCGGCGCCTTCGTGGACTACGAGCTGAAGCCGCGCGAGTACGAGCTGAGCGTCGCCCAGACGGTGCTGAAGGTGCACAGCCGGGTCGCCGACCTCTACAACCAGCCGATGAACCAGACCGAGCACCAGCTCCGGCTGACCATCGAGGCGCTGCGCGAGCGCCAGGAGTACGAGCTGGTCAACAACCCGGAGTTCGGCCTGCTCAACAACGCCGACTTCTCGCAGCGGATCCAGACCCACTCGGGCCCGCCCACCCCGGACGACCTCGACGAGCTGCTGAGCCGCCGCCGCGACCCCGACTACCTGCTCGCCCACCCGCGCGCGATCGCGGCGATCGGCCGCGAGCTGAACTCCCGCGGGCTCTACCCCCACCATGTCGACCTCGGCGGGCAGCAGGTGCCGGCCTGGCGCGGGGTACCGATCCTGCCGTGCAGCAAGATCCCGATCACCAAGGAGAACACCAGCTCGATCCTGGTGATCCGGACGGGCGAGGACAACCAGGGCGTCATCGGCCTGCACCAGACCGGCATCCCGGACGAGTACCAGCCGAGCCTCTCGGTGCGCTTCATGGGCATCAGCGAGAAGGCGATCATCTCGTACCTGGTCAGCGCCTACTACTCGGCCGCGATCCTGGTGCCGGACGCGGTCGGCGTCCTGGAGAACGTCGAGATCGCGCACGGTCGCCACTGAACAACGGCCCGATCGGGCGCGGGCGGGCCGTAACCGGCCCACCGCAAGATCGTTTCACCTGACGTCGGACGGCCCGCCCCTCAAAGGCGGGCCGTCCGATGTCGCCCCTCCCGGCGCCGACCGGGCTCCAGGACGGGGCCGACTCCCGACGAGGACAACTCCCCACGAACGCGGACCTCCTGACGATGCGAGAGATACATGGAGCCCCTGGCGCAGCCCCGGCGGGCACGGCGGATACCGGTGGACGGGCCGTCGTGACCGCAGACCTGATCGTCGTGAGCAAGGGCGCTTCCGGGCGCCGGGCCCGGCTGGCCGGCGCGGCGGCCGGGGTGGCCGCCCTCTGCGCGCTGCTGAGCGGCGCGGCCGGTGCCGCCCGGACCTCCGAGCACCACGGCGGGGGCGACCCGCACGGGCCGGTCGTCGAGACCTGTGTCTCCACCGGCACGGACGTGTCGGTGTCGGTCGGCCGAGGTGGCGTGGGCGTCGATGTCGATGTCGACGTGGAGGTGGGCCTCTCGGTCGACCTCTCCGGAGTGCTGCACCACCCCGGTCCGCACCCGAAGCCCAGTCACCCGCCCTGGCACCACCACCACCCGTGCCCGAGCCCCACCCCGACGCCCAAGCCGAGCCCGACGCCGACACCCACCCCGACGCCGACGCCGACGCCGACGCCGACTCCCACCCCCACCCCGACGCCGACGCCGATCCACCCGCCGACGCCGGAGCCGAAGCCCACCCCGACGCCGACCCCCGCGCCGGTGCCGCCGCCCGCCCCGACGCCGAGGCCCACCCCGCCGCCCGCGTCGACCAGGCCCGTGCCGAAGCCCACGCCGAAGCCGACCGCGGCACCGGTCGTGCCACCGGCCCCCGCGCCCGAGCCGCCCTCGCCGACCGCCACGCCGAGCCCGGCGGCCGTCGAAGCGAAGCCGCGGCCCGTGGTCAAGCCCGTCCGGGTGCCGCTGGCGGCCCCGCCGGTGCCCGCTCCGGAGCGCCACCATGGCAGCTCGCCGACCCGGACGATGCTGCTCGTCACCGTGCCCGCCGTGCTCGCCGCGGCGGCCCTGCGCCCGCGCGGCCGGTCCGGCCGGGGCGGCTCCGGCCGCTCCTGAGGCACCCGGCCCCCGAGGCGGCCCGGCCCGGCCGGCCGCCTTCGACCGCCCGGCCGTCCGGTGAACGGGTGACGGCCGGGCCCGATACAGAGAACCCGAGCTGAAGAAGGGAGTTCCCATGTCCGAGTGGTTGGCGCTGGCCATCGCCATGTCGGCGGCCTGCGCCGTCGTGGTGGCGGTGGTGCTGCTGAGGCACCGCAGGGTCAGTGAGGAGGAGGACACCGACGAGACGCCCGACGTCATCGAGTACATGACGATGATGATCGGCGTGGTCTACGCGATCGTGCTCGGCCTGGCCATCGCCGGCGTCTGGGAGGCGCGCGGCGCCGCCCAGGACGACGTGGCGCGCGAGGCGCAGTCGCTGCACGAGGTGAGCGAGCGCGCCCAGATCTATCCGGTCGAGTTCCGCGACAAGGTCCGCGCCGATGTGGACGCCTACGTCTCCTACGTGGTCGACACCGAGTGGACGTACATGCGCGAGCACGGCGAGATCTCCGAGCGCGGCACCGAGTTACTCGACAAGCTCCGCACCGACGTCGCCACCCGCACGCCGGCCAGCGATCTGGAGGCCCAGGCCTACCAGCCGATCATGGACCGGATCAGCACCGTCGACGACGCCCGCAGCGCCCGCGGCCAGAACGCCGGGCCGACCATGCCGGGCGTGGTCTGGTTCGGCCTGATCGTCGGAGCCGTGGTGACCGTCGGCATGGTGTTCGCGCTGCAGATCCGGCGCTCGCCGCGGGAGTTGCTGCTGGCGGGGGCGTTCAGCGCGCTGATCGCCTTCCTGCTCTTCCTGATCTGGGACTTCGACGATCCGTTCGGCCGGAGCGTCTCGGTGACCACCCAGACGTTCACCGACCTGTTCCCGACCCTGGGCGGTGGCGACTGAGCGTCACGCGGACCGGCGTTCCTTCGATAATCTGATCCGGCCGTCGGGGGTCGGTCCCGTCGGGCGCATCGAGAGGATCGTCAGTCGTGACCTACCCGCCGCCCCAGCAGGGCGCGCCCTACCCGCCCCGACGCCCCCAGGTCGCCTGGTGGTGGCTGCCCGAGAAGGAGCGCCGCCGGCGCCGCAAGCAGCGCGAGGAGTGGCGGGCGTACCAGCGGCAGAAGGGCAAGAAGAACGACAACGACTGCTCGGACGCCTGCGACTGCTGCGACCTCGGGGACCCGTGCCTGATCGCGCTCGTCCCGGTGATGATGGCCGCGGGCCTGCGGTTCGCCCTCGGCGGCGGCCGCGGACGGCGCGGCGCGGCCGCCGATCCGTCGGCGCCCGCCCCGGCCGGCTTCGCGGCGGGCGTGCTGTACGGGGCGGTGCGGTACTACCGGAGCGAGATCAGCCCCCGGCGACCGGCCTGCTGCCCGTACACGCCGTCCTGTTCGACCTATGCCGTCCAGGCGCTGCACCGGCACGGCGCCGTGCGCGGGGCGCGGCTGACCGCCGGGCGGCTGCTCCGCTGCCGCCCGGGCACGGCGCGCCGCGGCGGGGCGGACCCGGTGCCGGGACGGTAGGGCCCGTCGCGAGGAGCGGTGGCGCAGGGGCCGCGCGGATCACGCTGATCCGCGCGGCCCCTGCCCGGTGGTGCGTCAGCGCAGGCTGCTGTCGATCGCGTTCAGCAGGGTGCCGGAGGCGTCGTCGTTCTCCAGGGAGAAGGCGAACATCCCGGCCAGGCCCTTGCTCTTGGCGTACGCCCCCCGGGCCTGGATGGCCTGCGGGGTGTCACCCGTCCAGAAGTTGGTCCCGTCGTAGACCCAGGAGGTCTCCGTCACCGGGTCCCAGTGGGTGTTCGCGGCACTGGCGTTGAGCTCCTTCCAGGCGGCCAGGCCGGCCTCGGCGCTCAGCGGCTTGGCCGGGGTCGGACCGGTCGCGCTCTGGTACAGGCCGTAGTTCGAGCCGGCCGGTACGCCCGTCCAGCCGCGCCAGTAGAACGGGATGCCCAGCACCAGCTTGTTGGTCGGGAAGCCGCCCGCGATGCCGTACTCCGGCAGGCCGGTGGTGTACGCGGCGAGGGTGGTGTCCACGTTGTACTTGCGGGTGCCCGGAGTGATCGGCGTGGTCGGGTCGGCCGGGCTGTCGTGCAGCGGGTCCTGGTGGTTGGTCGGGCCCTTGGCGTCCCAGGCGCCGTGCATGTCGTAGGTCATGACGTCGGCGTAGTCCAGGTAGGCGCCGATCTTGTCGGTCTCCAGCTGCGCGATCTTGTCCTGGCCGCTGGGCAGCGCGGCGGTCAGCAGGAACCGCTTGCCCTGGGCGTTGCCGAGGGCGTCCAGCTGGGTGCGGAACTCCTTCAGCAGCAGGGTGAAGTTCTGCTTGTCGGCGGCGGAGTAGTGGTTGCCGGTGTGGCCGCCGGCCGAGCCCGGGTACTCCCAGTCGAGGTCCACGCCGTCGAAGAGTCCGGCCGCCGAGGCCTGGCCGCCCGAGGCGTCACCGGCCACGCCGGTCGGCAGGTTGCCCTTGAGGAACATGTCCACGCAGGAGGAGACGAAGGCCTTGCGGGAGGCGTCCGTCGCGGCCGCGTCCGAGAAGTACTTGGAGTACGTCCAGCCGCCGATCGAGATGGTGAACCGCAGGTTCGGGTACTTGGCCTTCAGCTGGCGCAGCTGGTTGAAGTTGCCCTTGAGCGGCTGCTCCCAGGTGTCGCTGCTGCCGTCCACGCTGGCCGCGCCGTTGTAGTCGGCCTGGTAGTCGGCGTAGGCGTCCCCGGCGCCGTCCCCGGCGTTGGGGTTGGACTCGTTGGCCGAGTCGGAGGCCTTCACGGCCTGGAAGCAGGTGTGCGTGGTGGGGTGGATGTTGGCGAAGGCGTAGGTGATCACGTCCAGCTTGCCCGCCGCGCCGCTGGTGTCCACGTTCTTCGCGTGGTACGCGTTCTCGTAGACGCCCCACTGGTCGAAGTAGGCCGAGCGGAACGGGCTCGCGGCCGGGGCGGGCGCGGTGGTGGTGCCCACCGGCGCGGACTGCGCGGAGGCGTGGCTGCCCGAGTAGCCCTGGACGGTGAACCGGTAGTTGGTGCTCGGCAGCAGCGAGCTGACGGCCACCGAGGTGCCCATCGAGGTCGCGACCAGCTGGCTGCCCGAGTAGACCTTGTAGGCGACCGGGCCGTCGCCGCCGGTCAGCGTGGACGGCTGCCAGCTGAGCACCACGGCGTTGCCGGTGACCTTGCCGACGGTGAGCCCGCCGGGCACGGTGACCTTGCCGTCCCCGGCCGGGCCGGTGCCCGTCGCCGTGGCGGTGGCCGTCGCGGTGGGACTGGTGGTCGCCGTCGGGCTGTTCGAGGCCGTCGGGCTGGTGCTCGCGGTGGGGCTGTTCGAGGCGGTCGGGCTGGTGCTCGCCGTCGGACTGCTGGTCGCGGTCGGGCTGCTGGTCGCCGTGGGGCTGCCGGTCGCGGTCGGGCTGCTGCTGCTGGTCGGCCCGGCCGGGCCGGTCAGGCTGAGGTCGTCCGCCCGGTAGGTGCCGGTGCCGTACCAGCCGTGCGTGAACACCGTCACCGAGGTGGTGGCGGCGCCGGTGGTGAAGGTGCTGCTCAGCTGCGTCCAGCCGGTCGCGTTGGGCGTCCAGGAGGAGGAGTTGACCCCGGTCCCGGTCGCGCCCAGGTAGACGTAGCTGCCCTGGACCCAGCCCGACAGGGTGTACTGGGTGTTGGGCAGCACGGTCACGGTCTGCTGGCACTGCGCGGTGTCGGAGGCCGAGGCCGCCCCGCTGAGCGCGTAGCTCCCGCCGTGCACCGGCGTGGTGACGACGGATCCGTTGACGCAGGTCCAGCCGGCCAGCGAGCCGGTCTCCAGACCGGCGTTGGCGAGCAGGTTGACGGGCGCCGCGGAGGCCGTGTTCAGGGAGAGCGCGAGGGCGGCGGTGCCGGTGGTGAGCGTGGCCGCCAGGGCCAGCGCGGTGGCTCGCCGGCGTGGTGCGGCGGCCCGGCGCTCGGCGGGGCGCGCGGGCGTGACTCGGTCGTGCATGCGGTGTCCTCCGGATGAGTGGGGGTTCCGGCGGTGCGGTGGCCCGGGTGGGCCGAAGGGAGCCGAGCCGAGCGCTGTGGGGGCGCGCGGGCGGGGTGACACATGCTTCGGTACGACGCGTCGACACCGTCGGGCCGGGCCCGTACGCATCGACGACATCACAGATTGGACTGGACCAATATTCGCCGTCAAGGGTGTCCGCCCGCTGGACGGTCGGCGGCCCCCGCGCCGGTACGGTGGCGTACGGAGCAGCCCCGCCGAACGGAGGACGAGCCATGGACAGCCAGGACTGGAACGACCGCTACGCCGCGAGCGAGCTGGTCTGGGGCGCCGAGCCCAACCGCTGGGTGGTCGGCGAGCTGACCGGCCGCACTCCCGGCCGCGCCCTGGACGTCGCGGCCGGCGAGGGGCGCAACAGCATCTGGCTCGCCCGGCAGGGCTGGCGGGTGACCGGCCTCGACTTCTCCGCCGTCGCCCTGGAGCGCGCCGAGCGGCTCACCGCGGACCTGCCCGACGAGGTCGCCGACCGGCTCACCTGGCGCCACGACGACGCCCGCGGCTTCCCGCTCCCGGCCGAGGGCTACGACCTGGTGCTGGTCGCCTACCTCCAGCTCCCCGCCGCCGACCGCCGCACCGCGCTGCGCCGGGCCGCCGCCGCGCTCGCCCCCGGCGCCACCCTGCTGGTGGTCGGCCACGACAGCAGCAACCTCACCGAAGGGGTCGGCGGCCCGCAGGACCCGCGCGTCCTCTTCACCCCGGACGACGTGCTCGCCGACCTCGCCGACGCCGGGCTGCGGACCGTCCGCGCCGAGCGGGTGCTCCGCCCGGTGGCCGCGGAGGCCGGCCACCGCGACGGGGCTACCGGCGGGCGCGCTGCCGCGGTCGACGCCCTGGTGCGGCTGGAGCGGCCGTTGGAGCGGCCGTAGCGGGGGTTCGTCGGCGCCGCCGGGCGCCGCGTGCGGGACCGGCGCCGGAGCCCGCGTGCGCAATTGCGGCCGGGACGCCGGTGGGTCGTCGCGAATCCCTCCGTGTCCGGATGATGTGGTGTTGATCGTCGGAGCGGGGTACGGGATTCCCAGGACCGACCCTGCGCACCCGGGAATCTCTACAGTGCTGTAGATTCAGGACGCAGGGCGGAGCAACGAGGAGGACGCGATGAGCGTTTCGCTGGCCAAGGGGCAGAAGCTGAGCCTGGAGAAGCCGGGCGGGGGGCAGCTGGGCGTGGTGCGGATGGGCCTCGGCTGGCGGGCCGCCCAGCGGAAGGGGTTCTTCGCCAAGCTGTTGGCCTCGCAGGAGATCGACCTGGACGCCTCGGCGGTGCTGTTCGCCGCCGGCAAGCCGGTGGACGTGGTCTTCTTCCAGCACCTCACCAGCAACGACGGTTCGGTGCGGCACAGCGGGGACAACCTGACCGGCGGCGCCGGCGACGCCACCGACGACGAGTCGATCACGGTGGACCTCACCAGGGTGCCGAGCGAGGTCGACCAGATCCTGTTCACCGTCAACTCCTTCACCGGGCAGACCTTCCAGGAGGTCGAGAACGCCTTCTGTCGGCTGGTCGACGAGCAGACCGGCGCCGAGCTGGCCCGGTACACGCTCACCGGCGGCGGCCCGTACACCGCCCAGATCATGGCCAAGGTGCAGCGCACGGCCGGTGGTTGGCAGATGGCCGCGATCGGCCAGCCGGCCAGCGGGCGGACCTTCCAGGACCTGATGCCGGAGCTGGCCAAGCACCTCTGACGGTGCGCCGCGGGCCCGCCCGCGCCGCACCGCCCGCGACCGGCCGTCCGGTCGGTCCGTCGACCGGCGGCGCGGGGGCCGTCCGATCTCCCCCCGGACGGGCCCCGCGCCCGCTGTCCCCGTCCCGCGCGGTCGCGCGGACGGCCCTCCGGTCCGCCGCCGTTGCCCGGTCGGGTGCACTTCCCCGATATCCCTGCGGCCCACTCACCGCGTCCGCTAACACTGGCCGCATGGACGATGACGCTGCGCAGCTGCCGGGGCACCTCACCATCCGGGTCGCGCACACCGACGACCCGGTCGCGGCCGTGGCGGGTCTGGAGGCGTGGGCCTCCCGGGAGCGGTATCCGAGCCTGATGATGATGGCGCCCGCCTTCGGCAGCCTGGAGCGCACCCCCGAGGGGACCTGGCGGATCCTCGGCTACCGCGCGACCACCCCGCAGATGGCCCGCGACGACCTCGGCCACCAGTTCCGCTGCTGGGCGCGGGCCGAGCGCGGCGCCCGGTTCGCCGCCACCTGGGACATCACCGACGAGGAGCGGGCCGCCTACACGGCGGCGTACCGGCGGATGGAGTGGGAGGCGCTCGACGAGATCACCGTCGCCGGGCGGGAGTACCGGATCTTCCGGGCCGAACAGGTGCTGCGCTCGGGCCCCGAGGGCATCGAACCGCCGCGCCCCACCGACCCGGACCCGGCCGCCGTCGGCCAGGCCTACCGGCTGCCGTCCCGGGTCGACGGCTTCGTCGTCGACCCCGGTGCCGACGTCACCCTGGTCGACGGGATCCTGCGGCTGGACATGATGACGCTGGTGCCGGTCGGCCGGGGCATCCCCGAGAACGTCCGCGCCGACGCCCGGCACGCCTCCAGCCGCTACCCCAAGGTGTTCGTGCTCCCGGTGCACTGCGCCGTCGCCGAGTACGAGGACGGCCACTGGGGCCCGATGACCGGGGCCTACGAGACCCCGCAGGCCGCCCGCGACAGTCTCGCCGCCTACCTGCGCGACTTCGCCCCGCGGCTGCTGCCGGACCTCGGCGAGGACGAGCGCGCCCGGTACGCCGCCGCCGCCGACCGGCTGGACGCCGAGCGCGGACACGAACTCCGGGCGGCCGACCGGCGGTTCCGGCTGGTGCGGGTCGAGCCGGTGCTCCGTCTCGGCCCCGACGGGCCCGAACGGCCGCGGCCCTCCGACTGGGACCCGGACCTCCCGGTCAAGGCCCAGGAGGAGCAGGACCGGGCGGCCGGCCGTTACCCGGACGACGAGGACGAGGACGACGAGGACTGAACGGCCGCCGGCCCGGTGCGCCCGCTGATCGGGGCGCCCGGGCCGGGGTCACGCGTGCTCCGTGCGTGCTCGGTTCGTGCTCGGTTCGTACTCGGCGCGTGGTCAGTGCGCCGAGGGCGAGGGGGAGGCCGACGGGGAGGCGGCGGCCGAGGACGAGCCACTCGGGGTGGCGGTGGCCGACGGGGTGCCGGTCGGCGTCGGGCAGCCGGGCGCCGGGGGCGTCGCGGTGGCGGTGGCCGACGGGGCGGCCGTCGGGCTCGCGCCGTCGGTGGGCGTCGCCGTCGCCGTGGGGGTGGCGCAGGTGGTGGGCGTGGCGGTGGGGGTGGCGGTCGGCGTCCCGGTGGGGGTGGCCGTCGGGGTGGTGCTGGGCGTACCGGTCGGCGAGGTGCTCGGCGTACCGGTCGGGGTGGCACTGGGTGTGGCACTCGGCGTGGCGCTCGGGCTCGGGCCGGCCGAGGGCGAGGCCGACGCGGTGGGCGTGGGCGCCCCCGTCGGCGTCCCGCTCGGGCCACCGGTCGGCGTGCCGGTCGACGGCGCAGGGGATGCCGGGGGCGTGGGCGTCGTGGGGCCGGTCGCCGGTGCGGGCACGGTCGGCGACGGTGACGGCGCGGTCGGCGCGCCGGCCGGGGCGGGCCGGTCCGGCGTCGTGGTCGCCGTCCCGCTGCCGAAGTGCGCCATCCAGTTCTTGACGGTCCGCAGGTACTCGCCCGAGTTGTTGTAGCCGAGGATCGCCCGGTCCAGCTGGGCCGGATTGCCGAGGTCGCGGCCGCCCGCGCAGAGGTAGCGGCCGGCCGACTCGGCGGCGTCGAAGACGTTGTTGGGGTCCGCCTGGCCGTCGCCGTTGGCGTCGACCCCCCAGTAGGCCCAGGTGGAGGGGATGAACTGCATCGGTCCGACGGCCCGGTCCCAGAGCCGGTCGCCGTCGTAGCGGCCACCGTCGGTGTCGGAGATCGCGGCGAAGCCGTTGCCGTTGAGCGCCGGGCCGAGGATCGGCCGGTACGTCGTCCCCGCGGCGTCCACCCCGCCCCGGTTGGCCTGGCCGGACTCGACCTCGCCGATCGCGGCCAGCAGCTGCCACGGCAGGTGACAGCCGGGCGAGCGGACGGCCAGCGCGGCCTCGGCCTTGCGGTAGGCGGCGAAGACCGTCGCCGGCAGGGCGGGCCCGGTCCGGAACGGTCCGGCGGACGGGTCGCCCGGCAGGGTCGTGGGCGGCTGCGGCAGCGGGACGGCGCCCCCGCCGTCGACCGGCACGGTCGGCCCGCCGGCGGGCGACGGCAGCTCGGAGCCGGGCAGCGCGGTGCCGGGAGCGGTGGCGACCACGGAGGTGGTCGGGTCGATCACGGGCGGCACCGGCTCGGCGGCCGCGACACCGGAGAGGCCGAGTCCCGTCACCTGAGAGCCGGTCAGGGCCGCGAGTGCGGTGAACGCGGCGGCCGTCCCGGTCACCCGCTTGCCCAGCCGTATCCGGCGCCCCGTCTGTCGTCCGCTGTCGACCCGTGCCTTCATGCCGTGCCCTCCCCGTCACCGTCCGGACCCCGGGGGAACGGACGGGCTGTCACCATCGTGCCTGCCAGTGCATGACAGTTCGTGTTACCGGAATGATTAGTATCACGATGATCTGACCGGACCCGGGTGAGCAGCGGCTGTCCCGGGCCCCACCGTCCGGTGAACGGGCAGGTGGCGAGGGTGCGCCCGGGGGTACCCGGCGGGCCGGGGAGCGGCGCCGGGGCTCAGAACTCGACGAGCTGACCGTCCTCGGCGACGGCCGCGCCCGCCGCCGCCAGGGCCGGTGCGAGGGCGGCGGCGCCGGGGGAGCCCGGGTGGGCCAGCGGGTTGGTGTTGTTGAGGTGGGTGTAGAGGTAGCGCGGGCCGGGGTGGCGGCCCAGGTGGGCCAGCGAGTCCCGGACCGCCAGGTGGCCCATGCCGCGGGAGGAGCGCGAGCCGCCGGTGCGCTCGGCGAGTTCGTCGTCGGTGGCGAAGGTGCCGTCGAGGATCACCACGGCCGCACCGGCCACCGCCCGGTCGAGCTCCGGCGTCCAGGCGGCCAGTCCGGGCGCGTACACCGCGCTCGACCGGCACCCGGCGGCGGTGAAGCGGTAGCCGGTCACCCAGTCCGCCCGGCCGTCCCAGGCCTCGCCGGGCAGGTCGGCGGCGTACCGCGGCCGCTTGCCGCCCAGCGCCAGCGGCTCGACGCGCAGCCCGCCGGCCAGGTCGAAGGCGGTGCCCGGCGCGACGGACTGCCAGCGGGCCTTGGTGTAGGGCGCGAGCAGCGGGCCGACCGGGAAGGCGCCGTGCAGCGCGGCACGGACCGGTTCGGTGGCGTGCACGCTCAGCCCGGCGGCCTCCCGCAGGGTCAACAGGCCGAGGGTGTGGTCGAGCTCGCCGCTGGTGAGCAGGACGCCGCGCAGCGGGGTGTCCCGGGTGCCGGCGGCCGGCGCCAGCTCCGGGGCGGCCAGCAGCTGGCTCCGCAGGTCGGGCGAGGCGTTGACCAGGTACCAGGCGACGCCGTCCGCGCTGACCGCCAGGCAGTCCTGGCTGCGGGCGGCGCCGGTGCGGCGGGCGGTGGAGCAGCCCTCGCAGCCGCAGTTCCACTGGGGCAGTCCGCCGCCGGCGGCCGTGCCCAGGATCCGGATCTTCAGCGCGTCCTCCGGGGCACGGGGGCCGGGGTGGTCGCCGGGACCGGCCCGGTGACCAGGTGGTGGTCGGGGGAGAGGCGGCAGGCCGGGTCGGTGGCGCCGGCGTCCCCGGTGAACTGGAAGGCCTGGCAGCGGCAGCCGCCGTGGTCGACCTCGCGCAGCGCGCAGCCGCGACAGGGCTCCGGCATCCAGTCGGTGCCCCGGTACCGGTTGAACAGGGGCGAGTCGTGCCAGATCGCGGCGAGCCCGTCGGTCACCGCGTTCGGCAGCGCCGGACCGGGCAGCTGCGCGGCGGCCAGGCAGGGCAGCACGTCACCGGTGGGCGCGACCACCAGCTGCCGGCGGCCCCAGCCGTCCATGCAGGGCTTCACGGCGCCGCCGTGGTGGTCGGCCGCGACGTGCACGATCTCGATCCGCCCGCCGTGGCGCTCCCGGGCGGCGGCCACGTCCAGCTCGGCCTGGCGGACCTGGGCCTCGCTCGGCGCCAGGTGCGCCCGGTTCTGCCAGGCCCAGCCGTAGAACTGGGTGTGCGCCAGCTCGACCCGGTCGGCGCCGAGCGCCACGGCCAGGTCGGCGAGGGCGCCGAGCCGGGCCAGATTGCCCCGGTGCAGCACGGCGTTGACGGTCAGCGGCAGCCCGGCGCCGGTCAGCAGCGCCGCCGCGGCGAGCTTGCGCTCGTGCGCGGCGAGGCCGGCCACGGCGTCCGCGCGGCGCAGGTCGGCGTCCTGGAGGGAGAGCTGGACGTGGTCCAGGCCCGCCCCGGCCAGCGCGGCGGCACGCGGCTCGTCCAGCGGGAGCCCGCTGGTGACCAGGTTGGTGTAGAGGCCCAGGTCGTGCGCGTGGGCGACGATCCGGGCGAGGTCGCGGCGGAGCAGCGGCTCGCCGCCGGTGAGGTGGACCTGGAGGACGCCGAGCCCGCGGGCCTGGTCGAGCACGCGCAGCCACTGGTCGGTGTCCAGTTCATCCCGGTAGTGGGCGAGTTCGACGGGGTTGGCGCAGTAGGTGCACTGGAGCGGGCAGCGGTAGGTGAGTTCGGCGATCAGGCCGAACGGCGCCGGTGCCCGGACGGCCGCGCCCGGCAGGCCGGTGGCCGGGTACGGCAGCGCGGGTGCGCCGGAGCCGTCCAGGGTGAGCAGCCGGCGCTCGGCGAGGTCGGCGAGCAGCTCGCGGACCTGCCCGTCGTCCACCCCGTCGTACTCCGCGGCGAGCCCGGCGGTGATCAGCGCGGTGTCGCGCCGGCCGTCGCAGTGGCGCAGTACGGCGGCCGCGGTGTCGTTGAGCAGCAGGACGCCCTCGGGGTAGAGCAGGGCGGCCCGGTCGCGGACCGGGTCGTGCACCAGCCGCACCCCGCGCCGCAGCCCCGGCACCTGGGCGGCGGGGGCGGCCTGGGCGGCCTGGGCGGCCTGGGCGGCCTGGGCGGTCGTCACCGGTCGGCCCCGTAGTCGACGGCGTCCAGCATGGCCCGCAGCACCTCGCACTTGAAGGCCAGCGCGTCGAGGGCGGCCTGCTGCTGGTGGGCGGTGACGCAGTGGTCCAGTACGAGCTCCAGGGTGCGGGCGCTGTCCTTGCGGGCGGTGGGGATGCGGTGCTCGAAGTAGGCGTACCCCGCCGGGTCGATCCAGTCGTAGTGGGTGCGCCAGGCGGTCACCCGCTGGGCCATGTGGTCGGGCGAGAACATCTCGGTGAGGGCCGCCGCGACGCCCTCCGTCCACGCTCTGGTCTGGCAGAAGTGCAGGTAGCCGTCGACGGCGAAGCGGACCCCGCGGGTGACGTGCCGTTCGTCGGTCACCTCCGCGCGGTCCAGGCCGACCGCCTCGGCGAGGACCAGCCAGTCGGCGAGGCCGCCCTCGGCGGGTGCGGTGGCGTCCGGTGCGCCCCCGGCCGGTGCGCCGCGCTCGGGGCCGGGTAGGGGCGCCGGTCCGTCCTGGTAGGCGAGCCGCTCGGCCCAGGTCCGGCGGACCTCCGGGAGCGGGCAGTTGGCGATGATCGCGGCGTTCTTGCGGGTCAGGCAGAGCTGGTAGTACCAGCGGTTGGCGACCCAGCGCCGCAACTCCGGTGGCGTGCAGCCACCGGAGTGCAGGCGCAGATGGAACGGGTGGCTGTCCCAGTAGCGCTCCCGCAGGTCGTACAGCCTGGCCGCGAACCGCTCGCGGGTCAGCGGCTGAGCCACTGGGCGGCCCGTCCGGCGTAGGCGGTGACCTCGGCGCCGGTGCGGTGGCACTCGACCGCCGGTGCGGACCAGGCGGGCTTCGGGGTGGCGTCGGCCGGGCGCTCGGGCGGTGCGGCGGCGGGGGTGGGCAGCGGAGCGGCGGTGCGGTTCATCGGGATTCCTCCTCGGGAGAGGGCGGGTGGGAGGAGCGCACGCGCCCGGTGGGCCGCGCGGCCCCGTGGGTCAGGACGCTACGAGCCGCCGGGCCCGGCCGCCGGTCCAACCCGCGCGATGTGCGGACAATCGCGCTCGAACGGGTGACGGGCCGGGGCCGGGGGTTTGACCGGCCACCGGGCGGTCGGGCCGGAGCGCGGTCGGGAGGCGGCGCGGTCGGGCCGGCGCGGTCGGGCCGGCGCGGCATCCGGGGGCGGCGCGCCGGGTTGGAACCGTGTCAGGCGGCGGCGCGGCCGAAGGCGACCAGGTGGCCGTCCTTGGTGCCCACGAACACCCGCCCGCCGTCCGTGGCGGGCACGGCGAACCTGCTCACCGTGCCGAGCGCGAAGCTGCGGCGCAGCTTGAGCACGCCGTTGACCGGCAGCGGGTCGTACACCCGCAGCTCGCCGTTCTGGCCGCCCGGACCGCTGCCGGAGTAGACGGTCCAGACGAGCGCCGAACCGGAGGCCGTCCCGTTGGAGGTGACCACGGGGGAGCCGGACGCGTAGCCGAAGCCCTCGGCGCTGGTGCCCGCGCTGGTCAGCTGGGGGTTCCCGGCGCTGTTCACCGAGTACTTGAGCGCGCGCAGCGAGCCGTAGTTCTCGACCAGGTAGACATAGCCGCCGTCCCCGCCCCAGACCCCCGGGTGGCCCCAGACGCCCTTGAACGGGCCGGTCGTGCCGACCGCGGCGTCGGTGCCGTTCGGGCCCTGGCCCATGCCGCCCAGCCGGTCACGGTCCAGCAGGAAGATCCGGCCGTCCTTGCCGACCTGCACCAGCAGGTGCGGGTGGGCGGTCGTGCCGAAGCCGGACGGCAGGGCGGCCGGCCCGCCGGAGCCGAGGTCCACGTCGCCGTGGTCCATGTCCCGGTTGTCGGTCGGGCTGAAGAAGTCCTTCGGGGTGAGGCTGCCGTCGGCGTTCACACCCAGCCGCACGACGGACTCGGCGAAGTGGCCCTGCGGCTTGTCGCCGGGGCCCTTCGGCGGGGAGGAGCCCGTGCCCGCGCCGTTGCCGGTGGCGAGGAGGATCCGCCCGGCGCCGTCCGAGACCAGGCCGCCGCCGCTCATCCAGACGCCCGCGTTCTGCGAGGCCGAGCCGGACTGGGTGGACCAGAGCGTCAGCTTGCGGGTCCCGGTGTGGACGCCCGCGACGTGGCCCACGTACGTCCCGACGCCGCAGTCCGAGGCGAAGCCGAAGTAGACCGCCCCGTCCAGCAGCAGGAGTCCGGCGCGCTGCGCCGAGGTGCCCGGGTTGAACGGGACCCCGGGGCTGTTCACCGGCGAGCCCTGGACGGTGACCGGCCAGTCGCCGCGCTCGGCGCCCGAGGTGACGTCCAGCGCGTGCACGGAGAAGTGGGCGCCCCCCTCGGTGGACTTCGCCACCAGGTAGACCGTGCCGGTCGACTTGTCGTACACGGGTGTCGAGGTGATGCCGGTGCCGGGGGAGAGGCAGGCGGTGGACGACGGGACCGGTGTGCCGAGCGCGCGCTGCCACAGGATCCGGCCGTCGGTCGCGCCGATGCCGTAGACGTGGTTCGTCTCGGTGGCGACCACCACGGTCGAACCGGCGACCAGGGGCTGGGCGAGGACGGCGCCGTCGACGGCGGTGGACCAGCGCCGGCCGAAGTCCGAGCCGGAGACCTGCGCCGGGCCCAGGCCCGGCTCGGCCGCGTCCCAGCCGGTGCGCAGGCTGTTCACCGAGACGGTGGGGTTGTCGGCGTGCGCGGGTATCGGGGTGACCAGCGAACCGGCCAGGGCCGGGGCGAGCAGCGCCAGTCCGCCCAGCAGGGCGGTGGCGGTGTGCGACACCGGCGTTCGGCCCCCCGGAGGCGTGTCGCGCGGGCGGTCCGGGGGCGTGGGTGGGTGGAGTCGGCTCATGCGGTCCGCCTTGGCTTTCGGGGGAGTGCCGGGTACGGCACGGTGGCGTCATTCTGTGAACGCCCGTGCCGTACCCGCATCCGCCCGCAGGCCCCCGCCCGGCGCCGTTCACGCCCCGGAGGGAACCGGCTGCGCCGCCCGGCGTCCCCCCGGCGGCCGGTTCGGGGGCCGCTGGTTGGGGGCCCGCCGGTTGAGACCCGCCGGTTCGCCGTGGGCTCAGCCGCCGAGCGACTTGGCCAGCACCATCGCCAGCCCGCTCTCGGCGAGCGCCTCCGCCGGGGCGTTGACGCCGTCGCCCGGGCCGCGGTCCTTCACCACCTCGACGGCGTAGACGCGTCCGCCGGCCACGAAGAGGGCCCTCGGGTGGGTGCCGTCCTTGCGCTGGGTCAGCACCGCCTCCTGGCCGACCCCCGGCAGGGTGGTGACCTGCAGCTGGCCGTCCGCCTTGGCCGAGGCCAGGGCGGTCGGGGTGGTCTCGCGGACCGAGGCGTAGGAGTCGGGCGAGCCCCAGGTGCAGCCCCAGACCGGGCTGCCGTCGCTCGCCGGGTCGGGGTGGGTGCCGCGGAACGGGCCCGAGGTGCCCACCGCCGCGACGACCTGGGGGGACTGCAGCAGCGTGCAGGCGTCCGCCGGCCGCCCGGCGGGCGCGGCGGTGGGTGCTCCGGTGCTCGCGGGGGCGGGCGCGGAGGCGCTGGATCCGGGTGCCGTCGCCGCCGTGGGCGCGGGCGCGCCGGGCGTCGACGCGGCCGCGGCGGGTGTGGTGGGCGGAGGCGCGGCCGTCGCCCCGCCGGAGGACGAGCAGCCGGCCACGGCGACGCCCGCGAGGGCCAACGCGGGCAGCCAGAGCTGCCGACGCCCGTACCGGACCGCTGACTTGAGCTGCATGGGACCCCCTTGTCCGGCGCCCGCCGGTGCGGCGGACTGTGGTGCTCCAGGGATCCTAGTGGCCGGGCCGGTCCGGTATTTCCCGTTCCCGAAACGGGAGTTGCACAGCTGCGTCACGAGCCCGACCCGGCGCGTCCGGCGGTCGGACCGGCGGTTCGGGGTGCGGGGGTGGTACGCGCACGTGCGGCCGGGCTCCCGGCGGCGCCCGGGACGGGAGGGTCTGACCAGGACCGATGCGACGCAAGTCCTTTACCAGTACCGGGCGGTCGGTGTCGAGCTCTCCTTCCTCAGCTCCCCGGACGGGTGATGTTCTGGTGAAAGTGGTCATGCCAGGAATGGCGGCCCGGCATCCTTGGGCCGGTGACCAGGCGGATCCCGCAATCGGCGGATCCCGAGACCAGGCGGATGGAGGCCCAGACGGTGAGCACGAACCTGCCGGAGACCGTGGCGGAGGGGCCGGTCCTCCCGGCGCCGCCCCGGGTCGTGGACGACCTGGCCCGTGACCTGACCCATGCCGCCGCCGCCGTCCGGGCGGTCTCGCGGGCGGGGCGCAGCGGCGGCGACGTCGCCGTCGCGGCGTACACCGCCGTGGTGTGCACCGGCCGTTCGGCGGCCCGGGCACTGGAGGAGGCGGCCGCGTGGTGCCGCCAGGCACCCGAGGCGGAGGTGCACTCGCTGGCCTGGGCCCGGGTGCCCGGGCACCGCGACGACGTCTACGAGTACCGCGTCACGCTGGCCGTGAGCTTCCCCGACCACGAGACCGGCGAGCACAGCGGCGACACCCACCACGCCCCGCGCTGAGCCGGATTATGATCGCTCCCATGGATGATGGGGGCACGAACGAGGTACGGGCGACCACGGCCGGGGAGACCGAACTCTCCACCGGCGCGGCGGTGGTGGTGACCGTCCTGGCGGCGCTGGGGGCGGTGGCGGTCCTGCTGGCCGTCCTCCACTGGCTGGGCTGGACCGCCCCCGGGATCGGCTGGCTGCTCGCCAAGGGCGCCGTCAAACTCTGCGCCGGCGGCGCGGTCGGCCTGATCGGTGCCCTCGCCTGGCTCCGCCAACGGCAGGCCTCGCGCGGGTAGTTCCGCCGTCGTCCGCACGCCGACGCCCGGCGCGAGGGCCGGCGACCCGCTGGTCGTCGGCCCTCGCGCCGTCACGCCGGGGGCGGGACGGGGACCGGGGTCACGGCAGCTGGATGCCGTTCCTGCCCCAGCCGGCGTTGGCGGGGACGGTGGAGGGGCCGCCCTGGAAGGCGGTGCTGTGGCCGGTGGTGCCGGCGAGGCCGGGGTGGAGGCCGATGGCGCCGTCGTTGCGGTGGTAGAGCACGCCGAGGTCGCACCGTTCTCGCGCCGGCGGTGGGTCAGGGGACCAGGACGAGCCGGCCGCGCAGGCCGCCGCCGGCCAGCCGGCGGTGGGCGTCGGCGGCCCGGGCCAGCGGGTGGGTGGCGGCCACCCGGAGGGTGAGCCGGCCCGCGGCGGCGAGGGCGGACAGCTCGGCGAGCGCCGGGCCGTCGGCGGCGATCCAGACGTTGGCGACCCGGATGCCGCGCAGGCCCTGGGGCGCGCCCCCGGACACGGTGACGAAGCTGCCCCGGTTGCGGACGGCGCCGAGTGCGACCACCCCGAGCAGGGCGGCGTCCAGGGCGCCGTCCACCCCGCCCGGGACGAGCGCCCGGACGGCGGCGGCCGGATCGGCGCTGCCGCGCGGCACGAACCACTCGGCCCCCAGACCCCGGACCAGCGCCTCGTCCGCCGCACCGGCCAGGGCCACGACCCGAAGGCCGCGCAGGGCGGCGAGTTCGACGGCGAAGCCGCCCACCGCGCCGGCCGCGCCGGTCACCAGCAGCGAGGCGCCGGCCGGGAGGCCGAGCAGGTCCAGTGCCTGGGCGGCGGTCAGTCCGTTCAACGGCAGCGTCGCCGCCTCGACGGCCGGCACCCCCGCCGGGGCCGGGGCGAGCGCCGAGGCGTCCAGCACCACGTACTCGGCGTAGGTGCCGAGCGGGACGTCCAGACGGTCGCGCAGACCGATCACCGGGTCGCCCGGGCCGAAGCCGGACACTCCCAGGCCCACCCGGTCGACCGTGCCCGCCACGTCCCAGCCCAGCCCGGTCACCTCGCGCGGTGCCATCAGCCCCGCCGCCACCAGGGCCCCGGAGCGGGTCACGGCGTCCACCGGATTGACCCCGGCGGCGGACACCCGGACCCGCACCTGGCCAGGGCCGGCCTCGGGGACGGGCACCTCGACCAGCTCCAGGGCTTCCGGACCGGCATGGCTGCGGACGACGACGGCGCGCACGGGGCACTCCTCGGGGAGGGGACGGCGGGACCCGGCGGTCCCGGGGCGATCGGACTTGCCAACGGCACCCACGCTAGGGAGAGTTGCTCTCCGGTCGGAAGCACGCACCGCGAAGTGCGTACCGTACGGGGAGGGAAGCCCATGGCCACCATGACCGCCGCCCAGCGCCGCTCGGCCGAGCGCGCGAGCTTCGACGCCTACCTCGCGCAGTGTCCGGCGCGGCAGTTGCTCGACCGGATCGGCGACAAGTGGGTCAGCCTCCTCGTCAACGCACTGGCCGACGGCCCGCAGCGGTACAGCGAGCTGCGCCGCCGACTGGCCGGGGTCAGCGAGAAGATGCTCACCCAGACCCTGCGCGCCCTGGAGCGGGACGGCCTGCTCACCCGCACCGTCACGCCCTCGGTGCCCGCCCGGGTCGACTACGCGCTGACGCCGCTGGGGACCGGACTGCTGCCGGTGGTGCGGGCGATCAAGGCCTGGGCGGAGGAGAACATGCCCGAGGTGCTCGCCGCCCGGGACGCCTACGACACCCGGCCGGACGTACGAGGCGCGGGGGGCTGAGGGCCCGGCCGGCCCGAGGGAGTGCGGAGCGCCTCGTCGAGGCGGACCGCGAGGGTGTCCCAGGGGCGGCAGTCGACCACCGGGAGGCCGTACCGGTCCGCCTGCTCGGCGAGCCAGTGCGAGTACCGGGCGCCGACCTCGGCCCGCCGCACCTGCGGGCCGCACCCGGGCTCGCGGGCGGCGTAGTTGGCGGTGATCCGGGCCGCGTCCGGCTCGTGCAGGAACACCGCCCGGACGCGGCGCCCGGCCGCCCGCCCCGCCTCGACGGCCCGGGCGGCGGCGGCCGGGGTGAGGTAGTCGCCCTCGACGACGGCGGGCACGTCCACCGTCAGGCGGTTGCGGACGACACCGAGGACGGCGGGCTCCAGTGCCCGGGCGGTCGCGATCTGCAACTCCAACTCCTGCTCCGCTGTGCGGGGTTCGGCAGGGTCAGGGCCGTCGAAGTGGTGCAGCCCCGGGTGCTGGGCGGCTGTGGTGATCTCCTGGACGGCGCTGACCACGTCGTCGAACTCCACCACGAACGCGCCCGTCTCCCGCGCCAGTCGCGCGGCTGCCCGGCTCTTCCCGATGCCCGAGGCTCCGCCGATCAGCACGATGTCCCACCACAAGGTCGCCATGCGGCGGACCGTATCGCGGGCCGAGGGGCGCGATCACCCGCATTCCACCGGGCCGGTGCGGCGGCGGGCCGGCCCGTCCGCATCGCGGCGGTGCCCGGCGGGCTCGGGCGGCGTCCACTAGCGTGGGGTGGATGACAGGCAGTGAGCACACCGTGCTGATCGTCCTGCGGGGCAACAGCGGATCCGGCAAGTCGAGCATCGCGGCCGAGCTGCGGGCCCGGTGCGGGCGGGGGAAGCTCGCGCTGGTCGGCCAGGACAACCTGCGCCGGACCGTGCTGCAGGAGCGGGACACGGACGGTTGCGCCTCGATCGGCCTGATCGACACCGTCGCCCGCTACGCCCTCGACCACGGCTTCCACGTCGTCGTCGAAGGCATCCTGACCGCCGCGCGGTACGGCCCGATGCTCGGGCGGCTGGCCGCGGACCACCGCGGCCGCACCCTGCTGTACTACCTCGACGTCGACCTGGCGGAGACTCTGCGCCGGCACTCGCTGCGGCCGCAGGCCGCCGAGTTCGGCTCCGAGGAGATGACCGGCTGGTACGTCGGGGGCGATCTGCTGCCCGGTGGTGCGGAGCAGGTCGTCGGCGAGGACAGCACCCTGGAGCAGACCGTGGCGCGGATCCTGGCGGACGCCGGTCTGACGCCGCCGGCGTCCGGAGCCGGCGAGCCCTGAGCTGCCGCTTCCTCAGCTGCCGAGCCCTGGGCCGTCGGAGTTCTGAGCCGCCGGAGCCCTGGGCCGTCGGAGTTCTGGCCCGTCGGGGCTTCCCGGGGAGGGCGGGCGGATCCTCGTCAGGCCTCGGTGGACTTCGGGGGGTGGTCCAGGCGGTACTGCCAGCTGGTCAGCAGGCCCTCCAGGGCGGTGGCCTCCTGGGGGGTGAGCAGCTCCAGCAGGCGGTGCTCGTTGCGCATGTGGGCGGTGAACGCCTCGTCGATCAATCGCCGGCCGGCCGTGGTGAGTGCGACGACGCGCCCGCGCCCGTCCTCGTCGCTGCGACGGCGGGTGACCAGCCCGGCCCGCTCCAGGCGATCGACCCGCTTCGTCATGGCGCCGGTGGTGACCATCGTGTGGGCGGCGAGTTCGCCGGGGGCCCGTTCGAAGGGGGTGCCGGCGCGGCGCAGCGCGGCGAGCACGTCGAACTCGCCCTCGCCGAGGCCGTAGCGGGCGTACACCAGGCCGAGCTCGTCGGTGAGGCGGGCGGCGAGGCGGTGCAGCCGGCCGATCACCGCCTGCGGCGAGACATCGAGATCGGGCCGCTCCCGCCGCCATTCGGCCTGGATGGCGGCCACGTGGTCCGGGGCTCCGGGCGGCGGTCCGAGCGGGTCGCGCTGCTGTTCCATGGCGCCATCCTAGCGCGATAGCTTCCTTGGAAGCTATATTGCTTCCATGGAAGCGAACATTCGGTGGATCCTGGTGACCGCCGTCGCGCCGGTCGCCTGGGGTGCCAACTACTACGTCACCCGCGAGTTCCTCCCGGCGGACCGCCCGCTCTGGGGTGCCGCCCTGCGGGCCCTGCCGGCCGGCCTGATCCTGCTCGCCCTCGGCCGGCGGCTGCCGCGCGGGGCCTGGTGGTGGCGCTCGGCGGTGCTCGGACTGCTCAACACAGGGGTCTTCTTCGTCCTGCTCTACGTCGCCTCGCAACTGCTCGCCACCAGCGTCGCCTCGACCGTCATGGCGGCCTCCCCGCTGGCGATGATGCTGATCGCCTGGGCCCTGGTGGCCGAGCGGCCGGCCCGCGCGCACCTGGTCGGCGCGCTGGTGGGGCTGGGCGGGGTCGGGCTGATGGTGCTCGGCCGGGCGGGTGCGGTGAGCCCGGCCGGGCTGGCCGCCTCGATGGCCGCCATGCTGGTCTCCTCCTTCGGATACGTCCTCGCCGGCCGCTGGCGCGACGGTGCGGACGTCCTGGCCTCGACCTCCTGGCAGCTGATCGCGGGCGGGCTCGTCCTGCTCCCGGTGGCCGCGGTCGCCGAGGGGGCGCCGCCGGTGCCCGCCCTGGCGGAGCTGCTGGCGTTCGGGTACGTCGCCGTGGTGGCCACGGCGCTGGCGTTCGTCGCGTGGTTCGCCGGTCTGCGGCACCTGCCGGCCGGGACGGTCGGCCTGGTCGGCCTGCTCAACCCGATGACCGGTGTCCTGCTCGGTACGGCGGTGGCGGGAGAGGAGCTGGGGCCGGTCCAGGCGGGCGGGTTGCTGCTGGTGCTGGTGGGTGTGCTGCTCGGGCGGCCGCGTGCGGCGGGGCGGCGTGCGGAACGTCCGCGGCCGGGGGCGCCGGTGGAGGGGGTCGCGGCGGTCGAGACGGTCGAGGGTGGGGCCCGCCGGGGTGCGGGGCGCGGCGCGGACAGGGCGTTCCGGGCCCGGCGACGTGGGTGAGCCGGCTCAACTGGATCACCCTGGCGGCCGGGTGCGGCAGACCCGTTCTGGCCTGCGCGTCCTGCCCCGGCCGGGGTGGCCCGGCGGGCTACCGTGGCCGGGCGGCCGCACCCGGGTCGCGGCGGGTGCGACGGACGGAGGGACATGCAGTTCGACGAGCAGGGGGACCTCGACACCTCGCAGGTGGACGACCGGCGCGGCCGCCCGGGTGGCCGGGTCGCCATCGGCGGTGGCGCGGCGGGCCTGCTGATCGCGCTGGTCGCGGTGCTCTTCGGGGTCGACCCGAGCCTGCTCGGTCTCTCCGAGGGAGGCGGTCCCGGTGCGGACGCGCGCCCCAGTACCGCCGGCGAGGTGCAGCAGGTCTGCCGGAGCGGCGCGGACGCGAACCGCCGTCAGGACTGCCGGATCGTCGCCGTCACCAACAGCCTCCAGGAGTACTGGCGGGGCGAACTGCCCCGGCACGGCACGCCCTACCGCCCCGCCGAGACCGTCCTGTTCACCGACCGCGTCTCCACCGCCTGTGGCGCGGCGACGTCCGCCGTCGGCCCGTTCTACTGTCCGGGCGATCGTCAGGCCTACTTCGACCTCGGCTTCTTCGACGAGCTCTCCACCCGCTTCGGCGCCCGCGGCGGCCCCTTCGCCGAGGCGTACGTGGTGGCCCATGAGTACGGGCACCACATCCAGAACCTGACCGGCACGACCCAGCGGGTCGGCGGGGACCGGCAGGGCCGGAACAGCGCCTCGGTGAAGCTCGAACTCCAGGCGGACTGCTACGCGGGGGTCTGGGCGCACCACGCCACCACCACCCCGCAGGCCTCCACCGGCCGGCCACTGATCAGCACCCTCACCGACCAGGACATCGCCCAGGGTCTGGACGCCGCGGCCGCCGTCGGCGACGACCGGATCCAGAAGCAGGCGACCGGCCGGATCGACCCGGAGGTCTGGACGCACGGCTCCTCGGCGCAGCGCCAGGCCTGGTTCACCGCCGGCTACCGCACGGGCTCGATGAGCGACTGCGACACCTTCGCGACCCCGCGCTGACCCTGTTCGGACTTCACGCCGACCGGTACCCGTATCGGCCGCCCGGCTGCTCCCGGGGCTGCCCGGTGTGTGTCGTTCCGCGCGCCCCGCCGCCCGCCACACCCTGTCATCCGTCAGGGACCGTTGCCGCCGCACCGCTCCTACGCTGCTGATCAGTGGCCGGATCACTCACCGCCGGCCCCGCGACCCCAGAGGGAGAACCACATGCGCAGGATCCTGCACGCCGCCGCCGCGCTCGCCCTGGCGACCGCCGCCGTCACCACCCTGGGTGCCACCGGCGCCCAGGCCGCCGGCAGCTGGGACGGCTGCCCGTCCGGAGCGGTCTGCATCTACGGCGAGGGCGCCCCCACCTCCACCCCGCCGACCGATGTCTTCTACAGCTACGGAGCCCACAACCTGAGCAACAAGACGGGCTGGCACTGGGTCCTCAACAACCAGACCGGTGGCGCCCACGCCCGCCTGTGCCTCGGTTACAACGGCACCAACTGCAACTACGACATGGCCGCCCAGAACGGCGTCTGGGCCGACCTGGGCCCGGTCAACTCCATCACCCTCGACCGCCCCTGAGCTCCGCCGGCTCCGATCTGCCGAGGATGCGGGGGTGGCCACCGGGCCCGGCGGCCACCCCCGCACTCCCGGCAGGCCGGGGCCACCACCCGTCCGGCCGGACCGCACCCGGCGCCGGGGGGCGCCTGGGCGCCGGTCAACCCGACTGCGGGGACGGGCAGCTGAGATCACGGGCGGGGACGCGGCCGTCGAGCAGGTAGGACTCGACCACCTCGCGGACGCAGGCGTTGGACCCCGGGTACTGGCCGTGGTCGCCGCTGCCGGTCACCGTCACCAGCCGGGAGCCGCGCAAGGCCCGGTGGGCCGAGCGGGCCGCCTCGTAGTAGGTGGCCGGGTCGTGCACCGAGTTGAGCATCAGCGTGGGCGGCAGACCCGCCCCCGTCACCCGCACCCGGGGTGCGGTCGGCGCCGGCCAGGTGGCGCAGACGGCGGCGAAGGCCAGCGTCCGGGCGCCCGCCAGCGGCCAACGGGCGGTGAGTTCGCGGCCCCGCGCGACCCAGGTGTCCAGATCACCCGTCCAGGGCGTGTCGTTGCAGGTCACGGCGAAGTACTCGGCGAGGAACCCGGGGCTCAGGTACTGGCCGAAGACCTGTCGCGCCGTCTCCCGGGCGGTCGGGCTCGCGCCCGGCCAGTCGTCCAGTGCGGTCAGGGCGGTGGCCAGCGCGGGGAATCCGTCGCTCGCCCGGTAGACGGCCTGGACGGTGCCGTTGTCCAGCTGGTTGGGGCCGACCGTCAGGGCGCCGTCGACGAGCGGGCCGTCGTGCAGGGCCGCGCGCCGCCGCTCCCAGTGGGCCCCGGCCTCGGCGACGGTGGCGCCGTAGTGGTACGTGTCGTCCCGGGCCGCCAACCAGGGCAGGAAGTCCTCCTCGAAGCGGCGCTGGAAGCTCATCGGCTGCCCCAGCTGGAACCGCTCCCAGCTGCCGTCGAAGCCGACGTTGCTGTCCAGCACCATCCGCTCCACCCGCCGCGGGAAGAGCGTCGCGTAGTACGCGCCGATCATGGTCGCGTAGGACGGGCCGTAGTAGGTGATCCGCCGCTCGCCGAGCAGGGCGCGGAAGAGGTCGAGGTCGCGGACGGTCTGCTCGGTGGTCAGGAACGGCAGCAGACCGCCGCTGCGCCGCGCGCAGTCGGCGCCGAGGCGACGGGAGTCGTCGATCACGCGGGCGCGGGCGGCCGGGTCGTCGTCGCGGAAGTCCCCGGCGAAGAAGTCCTGGAACTCCTCCGGTGTCTGGCAGACGGGCCGGGTGCTCCGGCCCACCCCGCGCTGGTCGAAGCCCACCACGTCGTACGCGGCTCCGACGGCCGGCGCCGCGCGCACGAAGCTGCCCGGCCGCAGCAGCCCCGCCCCGCCGGGGCCGCCGGCGGCCATCAGCAGGGTGCCGCGCCGCTTCGCCGGGTCGTCCGCCCGGTGCCGGGACACCGCGACGGAGAGGTCCGGACCGCGCTTCGGGTGGTGCCAGTCGCGCGGGACGGCCATCGTGGCGCACTCCAGCTCGGGCGCCTCCGCACAGGGCTGCCAGGCGAGTCGCTGCTGGGTGTAGCGGGAGGGGACGGGCGGTACCGGGGCGCCGGTGGCCGCGGCGGCCCCGGTGACCGGCAGGGACAGGGCGGCGAGGAGCGCGGCCACCGCGGTGGCGAGCGCCCCCCGGCGCCGGCGGGTGCTGGGTACGGATTCGTTCACGTCTTGATCCTCGGGGCCCGGAGCGGGTGCGGTCGATCCGGCACGCACCACTTTTCGGGGTGGTGCGGACGACACCCGCCGAACGGCGGGGGCGCCGAGGGCGCAGGGCTCCTCCGGGCTGCCCGGGCAGCACTGTTGACGGGCCGTCGGACGGGCGACCGGCGGGCGCGCGAGGGGGACGGCCCGGTCGGGTGTCGGGGTCGCGCCGCCCGGAGGAGCGATTGTCGGTGCAGGTCGTTAGGCTGCCGTCCGCAGTGATCGGAACGGAACCAGCACGGGCACGGGGCAGGCGGTAGCGGTATGACGACGACGGACGACGGGGTGGGCGGGGCCCGCGAGGCGCTGGCCGCGCTGCGCGCGCTGGCGCAGGAACCGTCCGGTGGGATCGAGCTGCTGGGCGGCTTCACGGACGAACAGATGGACGCCTGGCCGGTCTTCGTGCCGGCGGCCTGCCGCGCGGTGCTGCGCGAGGTCGGCGGGGTCGAGAGCGAGGAGTGGGGCACCTACGCCTTCGGTCCGGTCGGCGGGGAGGCACCGGGCGAGGGCTACCTGGTCGTCGGTGAGACCGGCTACGAGGGCGGGCAGCTGGTGGTCGGTGTCGGGGCGGCGGCGCGTGCCGACTGGGGCCCGGTGCTGCGCCTCGAACCCTGGGGTGACGAGGAGAGCGTCGTCGAGGCGCCCGGATTCGTCGGTTGGCTGCCGGAGTTGGCCGGCCGGCTGGCCGAGGGTGAGGACGCCTGGCAGCAGCCGGCCGGTGCCTCGACGGTGCTCGCCGTGCCCTCGCTGCGGGCGGCGGCCGCCGATCCCGGGCTCGCCCGGCTGGCGGGCCCCGGCGACAGTCTGACCGACGTCGTCGACCTGCGGGAACTGCCCGGCTACCCGTGCACGCTCGGCTGGGAGCCGTACTACTCGACCGCGCACGCCACCGCGGACACCAGCGGCAGCGAGGTCTCGTTCACCCTGGTCGGCGACGGGCGGGCGCTGCTGGTCCGGAGCCTGGTCAGCGGGGACTTCCTGGGCCGCCCGGTCGAGCGGCCCGCCGTCCCCGCCGACGCTCCCGAGCGGGCGGTGGCCGAACTGCGCGCCCTGGCGGCGGAGCTGCCCGGCCTGGTGGTCCTGGAGGGGGGCTGCACCGAGGCGGAGCTGGACGACTGGCCGGTGCCGCTGCCCGGCGAGGTGCGCGCCGTGCTGCGAGAGCTCACCGGCGTCCGGATCGCCGGTCTGGAGCCGGTCGAACTGCGCCCCGGTGCGGTGGCCGACCGGCACTCGCCGACGCTGGTGGACATGGTCGGCGGCCCCGGCTCGTTCTGGCCGGTGGCCTGGCTGGACCGGGGCCGCGACCCGGTCTCCGTGCAGGTGCGGATCGACCGGGAGACGGGGGAGTGGGGCCATGTCGTCTCCGTCCCGGGGGACGCGGGGCGGCTCGCCGAATGGCCGGAGGTGTCCCTGCTCGCCGAATCGCTGCCGCACCTGCTGCTCGTCCTCGCCCGGGCCGCCCGCGGTGCGGCGCGCCGGGCGGCGACGGCGGACGGCGGTGTGGACGGCGCCCGGTTCGCGAGCCGGGTGCGGTCCGCCCTCCACCACTTCCTGCCCAACACGGGCGAGCCCTGGGTCTTCTCGGCCCCGGCGCGGGAGTGGGCCGCGGCCGGCGACGCACTGCGGGCCGCGGCGGCGGCCGCGCTCCCCGGGGACGCCCTGGTGGCGGACCTGCGGGAGGCGCCGATACCGGCCGACCTCTGCTTCCACCGGGTGCGGGCCTGGGGCTACCGGACCCGGGCCGAGCGGCTGTGCTTCCTGGCGGGCGGCCGGATCGTCGCCGTCGTCCCGGTCACCTAGTCGTGGAACGTCGGGGTCGCCGTCAGTGCCACGCGTCCGGTGCTGACGCGGTTCACCGGTGCGGCGGCTTCGGCGTAGCCGAACGAGACCCCGACGAGCAGCTTCCCTCCGCTGACGCCGAGTTCGCCGCGCACGGTGTCGGCTGTTCGCGGAGCAGGGGATCACCGCGACCGGCATGGAGCGGATCGCGGAAGCGGCGCCGGTGTCCAAGCGCACCCTCTACGCCCACTTCCGGACCAAGAGCGACCTCGTGATCGCCTACCTGCGGGCGCTCGCCGGGCCGGGGAACACGCTGGAGAGCGTGCTCACCCGTGAGGCCTCGATCCCCGGGAGCGGATCCTTCGACTGTTCGACCCACCCGCCGCGGCGGCGGCCCCGGTTCGGGGATGCCCGTTCATCGGTGCCGCGGCGGAGTTCCCCGACCCCCTGAGCCCGATCCGCGCCTACGCCCGGGAACGGAAACTGCTGATGGCCCATCTGGTCACCACGCTCGTGGCGGAGCTGGGGTGCGCCGAGCCCGCCGCGCTCGCCGAGCAGTTGGTGACCCTCGCGGACGGCGCGGCCAGTCGCGCCATGGTGTTGAACGAGGCGGACTACGGCCGGCACGCGCGCGCGGCCGCGGAGACCCTCCTCGCCCACGCCCTCGCGCCTCCCCTCCGCTGATCGCGCCCGGACGCGTTCCCCGGGCGCGGCGGGCGGGTCGACGGGTCGGGCTCGGGGGCCTCTGGGGCGGGACGGCGGTTCGAGGGGGCGGGCGGGTTCAGTAGCGTGGCGGGCATGACTACGCACAAGGCCGCACCGGTGAACGTCGACGAGATGCTCAAGGACCTCAGGACACTCGTCGAGGTCGAGTCCCCGTCACGTGACCTCGACGCGCTGAAGGCTTCGGCCGAGGCCGTGGCGGGTGTGGTCGAGAGCCGCCTCGGCGGGCGCGCGGTGCTGGTCGGGACCGACGCCGGGCCGCACGTCCACTGGTCGGGCGGCGGCGAGCCCAAGGTCCTGATCCTCGGCCACCACGACACGGTGTTCCCGTTGGGCACCCTCCGGCGCCGCCCGTTCGCGGTCGAGGGCGGGCGCGCGACCGGTCCCGGGGTCTTCGACATGCTCGGCGGCCTGGTCCAGGCCGTGCACGGGCTGGCGGCCCTCGACGACCTGTCGGGCGTGGAGATCCTGGTGACCGCCGACGAGGAGGTCGGCTCGGGCTCGTCCCGGGCCCTCATCGAGGAACGTGCGCGGGCCTGCGGCGCCGTGCTGGTCTTCGAGGGGGCGGCCGACGGCGGGGCGCTGAAGACCGGCCGCAAGGGCTGCGGCACGTTCGAGGTCTCCGTCGTGGGCCGGGCCTCGCACGCGGGCCTCGAACCCGAGGCGGGCGTCAACGCGTTGGTCGAGGCGGCGCACCAGGTGCTCGACATCGCGGCGCTCGGCCGGCCGGAGGTCGGCACGACCGTGGTCCCGACCGTGGCCTCGGCGGGCACCCTGGACAACGTCGTGCTGGCCGGGGCGACCGTCACCGTCGACGTCCGGGTCGAGTCGGCCGGGGAGAAGGAGCGGATCGAGGCCGCGTTCGCGGCGCTCGCCCCGCATCTCGACGGGGCGCGGATCACGGTGCGGGGGAGCGTCGGCAGGCCGCCGATGCCCGCGTCGGCGTCGGCCGAACTCTTCGCGCTGGCGGAGCGGTTGCTGCCCGGTGTCGGGAGCATGAGGGTCGGCGGCGGGAGCGACGGCAACTTCACGGCCGCCCTGGGGATCCCGACACTCGACGGACTCGGAGCGGTCGGCGGGGGTGCCCACGCGGACCACGAGTACCTGGAGGTCGCGTCGATGGCCGAGCGGGCGGATCTCGTCGCCGGTCTGGTGACGGTGATCCGGAACGCGTAGGACGCCCCTGCGGCCGGCCCCGCCATCGACCCGCCCCCGCGGCCTCCCCGCCGCCCGCCCCCGCGGCCTCCCCGCCGCCCGCCGCCGACCCGCCCGTGACGTGCGGGTGCCCGGTGCCGAGGGCACCGGGCACTCCCGGGGGCGGTGACGGCGGGGCTCAGTAGGCGACGGTGAAGCGGGTGCGGTGGTGGGCCGGCCGAGCGGCCTCGTCGAGGAGGGCGACGGCGAGGTCCTCCATGGAGATCGCCGAGACACCGGCCTCGTCGACCAGCAGCTCGTCGCGCCCGAGGCGGTAGTGGCCGGTGCGCCGGCCCGGTTCGAGCAGCGCGGCGGGGCTGAGGTAGGCCCAGTCGACCTCGGTCTCGGCGCGGTAGAGGGCGAGCTGCTCGCCGCAGGCGAGGGCGATGGGGAGCCAGGCGGCCGGGAAGTCGGGGTCGTCGATGACGGTGGCGCCGTCGCCGCCGGGCAGCGTCAGGCTGCCCGCGCCGCCGACGACGAGCAGGCGGACGTCCGTCCCGGCCAGGCCGGCCAGCAGGCCCTTGGTGGCGAGCGCCAGGTCGGACTCGCTGCCGGGGGCGGGGCGGGTGGCGCTGATCACCACGGACCGGCCGGCGGCGAGACGGGCGACGTCCTCCGGGTTGCGGGCGTCGCCGGTGGCGATCTCGGCGGTGGCCGGCAGCGCGTGCGGCCGGGACGGGTCGCGGAGGACGGCGGTGACGTCGTGGCCCCGGGCGAGGGCCTCGGTCACCACCCGGCTGCCGACGTTGCCGGTCGCGCCGAAGACGGTGATGCGCATGGGATGGCTCCGGTTCTCTGGTGGTGTTGGTGAGGGGTGGCGTGGGTGAGGGGTTCTGCGGGAGTGCCTGACGACGGTTCAGGCGCGTGCGGCGGCGGACTCGTTCGCGGGCCGCTCACCGTGCCGCGCGGGCTCCGGGCCGGTCGGGGCCGCCGGGTCGGCGGGGTCGGCGGGCTCGGCCGGGGCCGCGGCGGTGCGGGGCCGCTGGGTCTGGGCGGCGACCAGCGAGCCGAGCACGATCACCGCGCCGAGCCCCTGGACGGGGGTGAGGTTCTGTCCGAGGACGAGCCAGCCGAGGGCGGTGGCGACCACCGGGCTGAGCAGTCCCAGGAAGGTGACCGAGGTGGCGGGCAGCGCCCGGATGCCGCGGAGCCAGAGCGCGTACGACAGGGCCGCGCCGATCAGGCCGAGGTAGCCGTAGCCGAGCAGGTTGTCGCCGGTGAGGTGGGAGGGCGGGGCGCCCTCGACGACGAGGGCGACGGGCAGCAGCAGCAGTCCGCCCGCGGTGAGCTGCCATCCGGTGGTGGCGAGCAGTGGTGCCGGTGAGGTCCAGCGCTTGGACAGGACGACGCCGGTGGCCATCACGACCGCGCCGCCGAGCGCGGCCGCGACGCCGAGGGCGTCGAGCTGGGCGCCGGCGCGCAGGACCAGCAGGCTGACGCCGGCGATCCCGGCGATGCCGGAGAGGAGGGTGCGCAGTGAGAGCCGGTCACCGAGCAGACCGGCCGAGAGCCCGGCGGCGATCAGCGGCTGGACGGCGCCGACGGTGGCCGCGACCCCGCCCGGCAGTCGGTAGGCGGCGATGAAGAGCAGGGCGAAGAACGCGCCGATGTTGAGCGCGCCCAGGACCAGTGAGCGCCACCACCAACTGCCCTTCGGGAGCCGGCGGGTGAGGGCGATGAGCAGCAGTCCGGCGGGCAGGGCGCGGATCACCCCGGCGAGCAGCGGGCGGCCGGGCGGGAGCAGTTCGGTGGTGACGAGGTAGGTCGAACCCCAGATGGCGGGGGCCAGCGCGGTCAGCAGGACGATTCCGAGTCGTCGATTCCTTAGCACTAAGCCAATATATCTCAGCGCTAAGTCATCTCGGGTCGGCGTCGGCCGTTCGGTCGTGTGAGGTATCTCACCGCTAAGGCATCGTTTAGGCTGGGGGCGTGGCAGATCATGTGGACCGGCTGGTCAAGCAGTGGGGCGCCGAGCGTCCCGACCTCGACGTCTCCCCGATGGAGGTGATCGGCCGGCTGAAACGGCTCACCTACCTGGTGGAGGCCGAGCTCAAGCGGAACTTCGCCACCCACGGCCTGGACGCCCCCTCCTTCGACGTCCTCGCCACCCTGCGCCGCAGCGGCCCGCCCTACCGCCTCACCCCGACCGGCCTGATGCGGACCGCGATGGTCACCTCCGGTGCCATCAGCCAGCGGCTCGACCGGCTGGAGGCCCGCGGTCTGGTCACCCGCACCCCCAGCGGCTCCGACGGGCGGAGCCGGGACGTCGAACTGACCCCCGAGGGCCGCGCCCTGGTCGACCGGGCACTCCCGGACCACCTGGCCACCGAACGGCGGCTGCTGGCCGGCCTGGACGAGCCGCAGACCGAGGCGCTGATCGACGCCCTGCGCACCCTCCTCGCCTCCCTCGGGGACAGCCCGGAGTAGCACAACCGAGGCCGGGGCGGGACCGGGACCGGGGTGGGACCGGGGCGCCACCGGCCCCGGGCGGCAACGGCAGCCGGACGGTCAGGGGTTGACGGCCACCGCCTTGAAGAAGGTGTAGTGGAACGTCCCGCCCTCCTCCGCCGTGCGCCGCAGGTCGGCGATGCCGCGGTCGAACGCGGCCGCGGTGCTGAGCCCCGCGGCGAGGGCGTCGGCGCGCACGGACTCGACCATCGCGACGAAGGTCCGCCGGGTGAACCCCTCCACCAGCGCCGGCCGGCTGTCGTCCACCGAGACGGTGAGCGGGCGGACGGCGATGTCCCGGAAGCCCGCGGCCGCCAGGACGGGGTGCAGCCGGCGGCCGAGGAGCGCGTCGCCGCCCGCGTCGGCCTGGAGCCGGACCAGGTGGTCCACGGTCGCCCGGGCGGCGGCGCTGTCCGGGTGGAAGAACGTCGACCCGTGGTCCCCCTCGATCACCGTGACGGTGCCGCCGGGACGCAGCACCCGCCGCAGCGCGGTCAGCGCGGCCGACGGATCCGCCAGGTGCTCCAGCACGAAGCAGACGAAGAGGTGGTCGAACGAGTCGTCCGGGAAGGGCAGTTCGTGCAGGTCCCCGTGGTGCCAGGTCACCTGCGCGCCGGGCGCCTGCGCCGCCACCCGGGCGCGGGCCTGGGCGAGCGAGTCGGCCGAGATGTCGGCGGCCGTCAGCTCCGCGCCCGGGCTGGACGCCAGCAGGTGCACGGTCTGCGCCCCGACGCCGCAGCCCGCCTCCAGGACCCGGCTGCCCGCCGGGTAGGCCGTACCGGCGTGCAGCAGTTCGGCGAGGGCGTCGGCCTGGTCGCCCAGCCGCAGCGCCTCGGTGGGCGAGTAGCCGTGGACGTAGGAGTGCTCGCCGGCCTGTTCACCGCCCCGCTCGTGGGCGTGCGCGTCGGGCTGGAGGTCGTCGTGCGGGAGCGGGGTGCTCGCCGGTCCGGCGGTGGGGGCTGCTGCGGTGTCCGTCGTCTCCGTGGTCATGACCCCACCCTGGCCCGCACAATGGCCCGGTGAACAGGTCCAAAGTGACGCCCGCTCAGGGGTCCATAACCGCCGGTGCGGACTTCCTCCAGCTCGACGCCGCCGACGCGCCGCCCGGCGGCCTCGGCGACTGGCTGGCCCACCGCCTGCGCGAGGCGATCTCGGACGGCCGGCTCCCGGCGGGCAGCCGCGTGCCCGCGACCCGGGTGCTGGCGGCGGAGCTGCGGATCTCCCGGGGGGTCGTCACCGACGCGTACCGCCGCCTCACCGAGGAGGGCCGGCTCGCCGGTCGGGGGCGCGGCGGGACGGTCGTCCTCGCCGCGGCCGTCTCCGTACCACCGCCGCCGTTCGTGACCCCGGTGCCGGCCGGGCCGGAGCCCGCCCTGTTCGCGGCCGACCCCGTCCCCGCCAGCTTCGACGCGCTGCGGGCCGCGCCCGCCCGGATCGACCTCTCGCCCGGCGTGCCCGACCTCGCCGCCTTCCCCCGGGCCGCCTGGCTCCGGGCCGAACGCGCCGTCCTCGACGCGCTCCCCGCCCACGAGTTCGGCTACGGAGACCCGCGGGGCAGCGCCGCGCTGCGCCGGGCCGTCGCCCGCTGGCTGGCCCGCAACCGCGGCATCGGCGCCGACCCCGACGAGGTGCTGATCGTCGCGGGCGCCGCCCAGGCCCTCGCCCTGCTCGGCCAGGTCTTCGGCCGGGCGGGCATCACCGAGGTCGCCGTCGAGGACCCGGGCTCGCTCGGCACCCGCCAGCACCTCGGCCACTGGCTCCGCGCCACCCCGCCCGTCCCGGTCGACGCGGAGGGCATCCGGGTCGACGCACTGCGCGCCACCGGCGCCCCGGCCGTGCTGCTCACCCCCGCCCACCAGTTCCCGACCGGCGTGGTGCTCGGTGGCCGGCGCCGCCGCGAGCTGCTGCACTGGGCCGGCGAGGGCGGCCTGGTGATCGAGGACGACTACGACGCCGAGCACCGGTACGACCGGCCGCCGGTGCCCGCCCTGCGCGCGGTCCTCCCCGAGCAGGTCTGCTACATGGGCAGCGTCTCCAAGCTGCTCGCCCCCGCGCTGCGGACGGGGTGGCTGCTCGTCCCGCCCCGCTACCGCGAGGCCGCCCTCGCGGCCAAGCGCTTCGCCGACCTCGGCAATCCCGTGCTGCCCCAGCTGGTGCTGGCCCGGCTGATGGACTCCGGCGAGCTGGAGCGGCACCTGCGCCTGCTGCGGCCCCGGCACCGGCGCCGCCGCGACGCGATGATCGCCGCGATCGGCGCGCACCTGCCGGGGGCCGTCGTGCACGGCGCCGCGGCCGGGCTGCACCTGACGGTCACCTTCCCGGCCGGGCTCGGCTGCGGGGACGCCGAACTCGCCACCGCGGCGCTCGTGCACGGCGTCAAGGTGCAGCCGCTCTCCTGGCACGCCCGGCTGCCGCACCCGCCCGGGCTCGTCCTCGGCTACGCGGCGGGCACGCCGGGCGGGATCGAGGAGGGCATCGCCGTCCTGGGCCGGCTGCTGCGCCGGCAGCGGTGACGGGCCGGGGTGACGGGCCGTGGAGGCGCCCGGGGCCGGGGGAGGGCGGATGCCGTCCGCCGTGCCGGTCGGCCGCGGTCCCGGTAGCGTGGCGGACCGGGCGGGCACCCCGCTCGGTCCGCTCGAACCCGTCCGCCCGCACCCGCCCGCACTCGTCCCAGTCCCGGGGAGGCCCGATGCCGTCGCTGCCGCGGACCGCCGGTGTCGTGCTCCCGGCGCTGCTGCTGACCGCGGCGGCCCTGGTGTCGGCCTGTTCGGCCCAGGGCGGGCAGCGACCGCCGTCCGCGGCGGAGAGGACCTCGTCGATGGCCACCGGTCCGGATGCCGCGTCGCCCACCACCGCGGGCTCCCCCTCGCCCACCGACCGGACCGCCGGCCTGGACTCCCGGCACCTCGCCGGGCGGCGGATCGTCTACTCCTACCCCGGCCCGACGCCGTCGCCCACCGTGCTCCGGGCGATCCGCGAGGGCCGGGCGGCCGGTGTCATCCTGTTCGGCGAGAACGTCACCTCGCCGGAGCAACTCAAGGCAGCCGTCGGCGAGTTGCGGCAGGCCGCGGCCGAGGCGCCGGACCCCCGCCCGCTCCTGCTGCTGACCGACCAGGAGGGCGGTCAGGTGCGCCGCCTGCCCGGCGCGCCCGTACTCTCCGCGCGCCGCACCGGGGCGTCGGCCGATCCCGTCGGCGAGGCCGCCCGGTCGGGAGCCGGGGCGGCCCGCACGGTCGCGGACGCCGGCCTGAACGTCAACCTTGCCCCCGTCCTCGACGTCTACGACGCCCCGGACAACTTCATCGACCACCGTGAGCGCTCCTACGGCCAGGACCCGGCTTATGTGGCCCGGCTGGGGAGCGCCTTCCTCACCGCCCAGCAGGACCTCGGCGTCGCCGCCACCGCCAAGCACTTCCCCGGCCTCGGCTCCGCCTCCGGGGGCCTGGACACCGACGAGGGCCCCGTCACCCTGCCCGTCCCCCTCGCGGACCTCCGGGCCCGGGGCGAGGAGCCGTACCGGGCCGCCATCGCCGCCGGGGTCCGGCTGGTGATGGCCTCCTGGGCGGTCTACCCCGCCCTCGACCCCGACCGTCCGGCGGGCTTCTCCCCGGCCGTGGTCCAGGGCGAACTCCGCGACCGGCTGGGCTTCCGGGGCGTCACCGTCACCGACGCCCTGGAGGCCGGGGCCCTCGCCCCGTACGGCGACACCGGCGCCCGCGCCCTGGCCTCCGCCGGGGCGGGCATGGACCTGTTGCTCTGCTCCGCCCGCGACGCCGAGCAGGGCGAGGCCGCCGCCACCGCTCTCGCGGCCGCCCTCGATGCCGGCGGCCTGGACCGGACGGCCTTCCTGGAGTCCGTCCGGCGGATAGACGCCCTCCGGGAGTCCGTCGGCGGGGGCTGAGCGGGAGCCGGGGGAGGACGGCTCAGCCGTCCAGGAGGGTGCGCAGGTCCAGGATGCGGTAGCCGCGGTCGCGGACGGCGTCGATGATCAGGGGGAGCGCCTCGGCGTCCAGGCAGCGCCGTTCGGCGCTCGCGTCGGACGCGCCGACGTGGAGTTGGAGGATGGCGCCGGGGGCGAGGGCGGCGAGGGCGCGGTCGACGGCCTTGGCGGTGGTCATGCCGCCGGCGGTGCCGAGGTAGCCGTTGGTGTCGGTGGTGAACTCGAGGTCGGCGAAGCCGAGCGCGTTGACGTCGGCGATCCGCTGCGGCGTCGTCTCGCTGTAGGGGAAGCGGAAGAACGGCAGGGGGTCCGTCCCGGCGGCCTCGCGGATCGCCGTGTCGGCGCGCAGCACCTCGGCCCCGGCCTGCCGGGCGTCGAGCTCGGTGAACAGCGGGTGGCTGTACGAGTGGTTGCCGAGCCCGTGCCCGGCGGCCGCCATCGCGCGGACCGCGTCCGGGTGCCGCTCGGCGTACTGGCCGGTGGGGAAGAAGGTGGCCGGCGCCCCGCGTTCCCGCAGGGTGCTCAGCACGGTGTCCAGACCGGTCTCGTCCCAGGCGGCGTTGAAGGTCAGGGCCAGGACGCGATCCCCGGTGGGGAGCAGGCGCACCTCCGCACCCATCAGCGGTGCGGGCACCGGCCGGGCGGCGACGAGGGCGAGGGCGGCGAGCACGGCGGCGAAGGTCGTGCGGAAGGGCTTCACGCCTGCCCAACGCGTCCGGACCGGGCGGGGCACGCGGCGCACCGCCGACCGGGTGTCCCGTGCGCAGGGACCCTGGGCGGCTCGGTCGGTCACGGTCGGGACGGGCGGGGCGGCACTGATCGCGCCATCGAAGGTCGATTTCTGGTCTGTTCAGGTTTTCCGGGGTGGATCACCACTCAGGCGTTCGAATCCCATGCCAGGGTTGAGGCATGGCACATGTGAAATGTCACATGTGAATGAGTCGATGTTTGAGAAGACGGAGAACCCGATGAACCGAATCGCTCTGCTCGCCGCCGAGGTCGCCGGTGCGGCGACCCTGCTGGCCGTTCCGGCCCAGGCCGGTGCCGCCACCACGACCGCCACCGGCACCGTCACCACCTGCGGTGCCTCCGGGCTGCAGGCCGGCCTGGCGACCAAGGTGTGCGTCGAGGTGACCGGTGACCAGGTCCAGCTGTACGGACAGGTCTCGCTGGCCGGTCCGCCGACCCCGGGCGGTCCCGCCCCGCAGACCAAGGAGCTGCTGACCACGCTGTCCGGTGAGGTCGTGGGCGGTGCCTCGCTCGGCTCGTCGAACGGGCGCACGCTGTTCACCGCCAGCACGGTGCAGGCCCGTGGCGTCGGCGGCACGGTGCCCTGCGGGTCCACCGTCCACGGCAGCTTCGGCGTGGCGTCCTTCCCGTGGAACCCGGCTCCGGTGACCGTGAACGTGGTCGTGGCCTGCTAGGCGACGCGTGCGCGGCGGCCGGGCCCGGGGGTGGTGCGAACCCCCGGGCCCGGCCACCGCGTTTCCCGGGGGCGCCCCGGGCTCGGCCCGGCGCGATCCCCGGGGTGCTCGGGCTCCGGATGATGATGACTTGAAGAAATCTTCATCTGCCAGGATGATGCTTCCCGGTCGTGGCGGCCGGGGCACGGCCCCGCCGGCGCGGGCGTGCGCACCGGCACCACCGAGCAGCAGGGAGCGAGCGGACGATGGCGGTCCCGCTGTACCAGGCCAAGGCGGAGTTCTTCCGCACCCTCGGGCACCCCGTCCGGATCCGGGTCCTGGAGCTGCTCCAGGACGGGCCGCGGCCGGTGCGCGAGCTGCTGGCCGAGATCGGGATCGAGCCGTCCAACCTCTCCCAGCAGCTCGCCGTGCTGCGCCGCACCCGGCTGGTCACGGCCACTCGTGAGGGCAACACCGTGGTGTACGCCCTGAGCACGTCGGACGTCGCCGAACTCCTGCGGGCCGCCCGGCGGATCCTCACCGACCTGATCACCGACCAGGGCGCGCTGCTCACGGAGCTCCGGGGGCCGGACGCCGCCGGGGCGCCGGGCCCCCGCGCCGAGCGGGTGACGAGCGGATGAGGGCCGGGCAGCCCGCAGCCGCCACCCGGCCGTCCGATCGCGCACCCGGCCCCCGACCGAAGGAGAACCCGGCCATGGCCAGCGGCACCAGCGACGAGAAGAGCCGGCGCAGGGCGATGCTGATCCGCGCGGGCATCTACATCTTCGCCACCCACCTGTTCGCCGGGTTCGTGCTCCTGCTGTTCACCCTCGGCGACCGTCACTGAGGTAGCGGCGACTGGTGCTGGTCCACGCGTAGACGCCGTCGACCAACTCCCGGCTGCCGTCGAGGTACCAGTGCCCGGCGGGGTGGCGGCGCCGCAGCCGGCGGCGCAGCGTCCGGCTCTCCTCGCGCAGCCGCGCGATCCGGGCGCGCACCGACAGCTCCGCCCGGCGGCGGGTGCAGCCGCGGACCCGCTGCAGGGTCAGCACGGTGTTGAAGGCGGCGGCCGGCTGGCGCTCCTCCCGCTCCAGCGAGTAGAGGTCGTTGATCAGCGTCGCGGCGTCGGCCGTGTGGGCGCGCAGCCGGTGCAGTTCGGGATCGGCGTGCAGCCCGGCGGGCGCGTCGGCGCCGTGGACGCGCTCCAGTATGTTCATGAACGGGTAGAGGCAGCTGGCGTGGCGGCGCAGCCGCATCGTCTCGGGGAGGCCGGGGGAGGTGCCCCGCGACCGGTGCACCGCCTCGGCGATGAAGGTGTCCAGGCAGGACCGCCACTCGGTGGCGCCGCGCGCGCGCCAGGCCGGTGACATGCCCTCGTTCTGCCGCAGCCACAGCTCCCGCCAGGCGCCCAGGAGCCGGTCGTCGCCGGGGGCCGGTCCGGCGGGCGCGGTCGCGCGGTCGGGGCCGGTGAGGACGGCGAGCAGCGGATCGACGAGGGCGCGGGCCCGGTCGGGGTGGCGGCCGGGGGCACCGTCGAAGCGGTCGTCGAGGATGGTGAACCAGCCCAGGACGTCGACGAGCAGGTCGAGTTCGGCGCCGCGGGCCCGGGGGTAGGCGTGGCCGATCAGCTCGGGGAGCGCGTAGGCCTGGTAGCGCGGCAGGTCGGCCGGGGTGAGCAGGCCGTGGCCGACCACCCAGTCGGCGTGCCGGGCGGTGGAGGCGCGCAGTTCGGCGGGCCGGCGCGGGCCTCCGGGGGCGGGCGGCCGGGCGGCGGGGGGGGGGCGGGGGGTGGCGGTCCCGGCCGTGGTGGTCGCCGGGGGGGTGGGGTTGTCCGGCGGGGTGCCTGGC
>NZ_JBHWUI010000056.1:0-46365 GCF_042737525.1 Kitasatospora sp. NPDC059973
GAGCAGGGCCGCCGTCCACCCGCCCGCCGTGACCCAGGCGCCCGGCCCGGCGGCGCGCAGGGCCTCGGCGAGGGCGAGCGGGAGGGTCGCCGGGTCGGCCTCGCAGCCGCCGCCGTCGGGGAAGCCGAGCCGCCAGAGCGCGGGAGCGGGGCGGTCGGCGGTCATCGCCCGGTAGTGGGCCACCTCGTCCGCCCGGGGCCGGACGTCGGCCGTGACGGCCTCGAAGACCGCCCGGACGGCCGCGCTGCCCTCGTACGCGGCGGCCGTGATCGACCCGAGTTCGACGGCGGCCTGCTGGTCGAGGCGGGTGGGGGTGTCGGCGCCGAGCGGCAGCCCGCGCTCGGCACACACGGTGGAGCACAGCTCCTCCGTCAGCACCACCTGGGCGACCCAGCGGGCGAGTTGGCGGTCCTCGGAGCTGCCGGGCCGCGGCAGGGCGGCGGAGCGCGGGCCGGACCGCAGGGCGGCGAGGCGGCGGTCGAGTTCGGTGCGCGGCAGCGGGCGGCCGTCGAGCAGACCGAGGGCGCCGGCCACCGGGGCCCCGGCGGTCACGGCTCCACCACCAGGGCGACGGCCGGGGAGTACTGGCAGCGGCCGAACCACATCACCTTGGCCAGCGCCCAGGAGGCACCCGGCTCGTCGTCCTCGGGAGCCGCGAGCTCGAAGGCGGCGGTCTCGGTGGCGCCGGCGGCGAGGGTGAAGCCGCGGACGGGGGCGCCGACCGCCTCCCACGTCCCCCAGGGTGAGACCAGCTGGAGTTCGCCCCGGATCTCGCCGCGGGTCCGGTTGGCGAGCCGGACGGCGAGGGTGGCCCGCCCACCGGGGGTCAGCCGCAGCCGCTCATCCGCCACCGTCACGGTGAGACCGGTGTCGCGGCCCTCCAGGGACTCGGTGCCCTGGGCGGCGGTCCAGTCCTCGGGCGTCTCCCCGGGGGCGGGCAGCAGGCCGGGGAGCTCGCCGACGGCGAGGGTGACGACGTCCTCGATCCGCTGGTCCTCGTGCGTGATCCGGACGGCGGCGAAGTACAACCCGGGTTCGACCGCCGCCGGCGGGGTGAGCGTGACCGGGAAGCGCAGGTGTCCGCCCGGCTCCAGGCGGTAGGGGCGGGCGCCGAGGCTCGCCGTCCAGCCCTCGGGGGGCAGGACCAGCGCGGCGCCCTCCACCGCGGCGTCCCGCAGCTGGGAGGAGAGGGCGACGGAGAGCTCGACCGGCTCACCCGGCCCGGCCGTCCGCAGCAGGCCGGGCGAGACGCCGACCGACACCGGGAGGTAACCGAGCGGCGCCGGGCCCCGGTTGTGCAGCCAGTAGCGGGCGTGGACCGGCTGGGCGACCTCGGCGACCGCGCCGAGCACCGGGCCGGCCGGGTCGGCGGCCACGCTCGGCCGGGCCAGCACGGTGGCGATCTGCGAACCGGCGAGGTCCAGGGCCCCGTCGACGGAGTCCAGCGGCCGTTCCAGCAGGTCGGCGCGGTGCGGGTCGGTCAGCCCGAGGGCGCCGCCGAGGGTGGCGGTGCGGCCCAGGCCGGTGGACTCGACCAGCCGGACGGTGAGTCGGCCGCCGCCCGGGGCGGTGGCCGAGCCGTGCGCGATCGGGTTGCCGGTCGGCTTGAGGGTGCCCAGCAGCACCTCCCGGGCGGGTTCGACCCGCAGCCAGGAGAGGGTGGCGGGCAACGGCCCCTTCCGTGCGGGGACGATCCGGGCGTACAGCGGGTGGTTGAACTCCTGCCCCTGGGCGGGCAGCGCCTGGGCCCGCCAGTCCCCCGCGCCGCCGACCAGCGCGTAGCTGAACTCATGCGTCCAGTGCTGGAGTTGGAAGGACGCGCCGTCGGGCAGGGTGCGCCGGGGCGGGTCGATCCAGACGCCGGAGGGCCAGCCGGTGCAGGAGCGCATCAGCGAGAGGTGCAGCGCGCCGGTGGCGTCGACCGCGAAGCCGGGCAGGCCGAAGCTCAGCAGTCCGACGCTGTGGTCGGTGAGCCGCTCCGCCGGGTGGAGCGTTCCGGGGCAGACGGCGGTGATCCGGGCGTCGGCGAGGTCGTGGACCAGCGCGGCCGGGTCGGTCACCACCAGGGCGGGCAGCGCCCGCAGGTCGCGCAGGTCGGCGCCGGGCTGCCAGACCTCGGCCAGCGGAGTCAGCGCGGGCACCCAGACGGCGCCGTGCGTCCTGAGCACGGTGGCGTACTCCTCGCCCGCCCGCTCGATCAGCTCCCGGGCGGCGGCATTGCCTTCCGGTCCGCCGAGGACGATCCGGAAGTCCGGCAGGTTGGAGTCGACGTCCAGCCAGCCGTAGCGGGCCCAGTCGGCGCCGGAGGTGGTGGCGGTGACGCCGATCCGGGCGAGCGCGACCACCAGGTCGCGGGCGTCGGCGGCGGAGTCGAGGTCGGGAGTGATCACCTCGGCGACGCCGAGGGCGCGTTCGCCGAGCGGCGCGCCGGCCGGGTCGGTCAGGGCGACCCGGGCGGTGGAGCCCAGGCCGAACCAGGTGTTGGCCGGGTTGTCCAGGGTCCAGGGCGCCTCGGCGGAGTCCACGTCGGGCAGCGCGAAACCGCGACCGACCACCGCGTCGGCGACCTCGCTGACCGGCAGCGCGCCGGGCAGGTCGACCGGGAAGCGCAGCCGCAGCAGGCGGTCGGCGCCGGAGAAGTCGACCACCCTGGTCCGGCAGTCGACCCGGTCGACGCCCCGCCAGAGCGTCACGGTCTGCTCGTACCGGACGCCGTCCACGGTGCCGGCGATCACCAGCCGCTCACCGAGCGGGCCGGTCTCGCGGCGCACGCTCGCCGGCTGCCCGCCGGAGCCGAGGACGGGCCCCTTGGGGACGAGGTGCCACGGGCCCTCGCCGAAGTCGGGGTGCTGCGGGTACTCCTCGTACACCCGCAGCTCGTTGCCGATCCGGCCGTTCTGGATCAACTCCCTCTCGTGCGAAAGATCCTGAATGGACGTCAGTGCGCCGCCCCGGGCCGGGTCGGCGGTCACCCGGTAGCGGGCGTTGGCGACGGTGTGGCCCTCGGCGCGCGACCAGGCGGTGTCCTCCACCCCGTCGGCGGAGGGGACCAGCCGCCAGGTGCGCCAGCCCAGGGCGGGCACCCCGGCGGCCAGGAAGCGCAGGGTGCCGCGGTCCACGCTGCTGGGGACCACGGCGCCGGTGTCGTCCAGGACGAGGACGGCCCGGGAGCACCCCCGCGGCAGCCGGACGGCGACCAGGTCGGTGCGGTCGAAGGAGAGGGTGTTGGTGACGACGACGGCCGAACCGATGCCGGCGGTGTCGATCCGGCCGGTGAGCGCGTCCAGCGACCGGTCCCGGACGTCCGCCGCCAGGTCGTACGCCTCGCGCCAGCCGCCGAGCAGGTCGAGGTAGACCTGGTCGGACTCCGAGCCGGTGATCGCGTCGTGGTGGGCGCCGTAGGCGAGGTGGCGCCAGACCTTGTCCAGCGCGGCCCCCGGGTAGCGGCCGAGCCCCTGCACGGCGGCCAGGGTGGCGAGCTTCTCCGCGTCGACGGCGGCGACCTCGGCGGCCCGCTGGGCCTGCTTGGTGTCGATGTAGGAGACGTCCTTGCCGGTGTAGACCGGGTTCATGTCCCGGGTCTGCGGGCTGGGCCGGCGGCCGGTGGCGGCCAGCTCGGCGCGGACGGCGTCCAGGAAGTCGCGCGGGGTGGCGCAGACGAACCGCGGCCAGAGGTACTTGCGCGCCCAGGAGCGGTGGATCTCGGTGACCCACTTGTTCGGCGGGGTGTAGTCGGTGCCGACGGGCAGCAGCAGGTTCTTCGTCGCGCCGACCGGCTTGAGCTTGCGGTACAGCTCGTAGACGGCCTGCTCGGCGGTGGCGAGGTCGGCGGAGGAGTCCATCCACCAGCCGGCCGAGTAGTGGTGCGGCATGTAGTGGGTGAGCACGCCGTCGCCGGAGGGCGCGATCCACTCGAACTCGCTCGGGAACTGCATCACCCGGGCGTCGTCCTTGGCCTCGCGGAAGTTCTTCTGGATCGGGCCCCACTGGTGGAACGGGCCGCGGGCCCAGGCGCTGCCGGTGAGCCCGGCGGCCGCGAGGTGGCCGGGGAACTGCGGGTCGTGGCCGAACACGTCCAGCTGCCAGGCGGTCCGCGGGTCGCCGCCGAGGATGTCGCGCTGGTAGCCGATGCCGTAGACGATGTTGCGGATGGTGGTCTCGGCACCGGTGAGGTTGGTGTTGGGCTCGTTGTAGGTGCCGCCGACCAGTTCCACCTGACCGCGCTCCAGCAGCAGCCGCAGTGCCGCGCGGCGCTCCGGGTGCTGGTCGAAGTAGGGCTTCAGGTAGTCGACTTCGGCGAGTACGAACCGGTAGACCGGGTCACGCAGCGCGAGGTCCAGGTGCGCGTCGACGAGCGCGAAGCCGTTGCGCTCCCAGAGCGGCCGGGTGGTCGCGTCGGCGGAGAGCAGCTCCCAGGGCGAGGTGTAGGCGGCCTGGGTGTTCCACCAGACCGGGTCGTAGTGGAAGTGCGAGACCAGGTACATCGTCCAGCCGGGTTCGGCCGCCTCGACGACGGCCTCGGCGGTCGCGGTGACGCCGTCCGTCGCCGCGGTCACCAGGACCGGGATCCGGGCCCCGGGCTCGGCGCCGGTGATCTCCAGGGGGACTTCGACCAGCCCCGTGCCGGCCTCCTCGCCGCGTACGCCCGGGCCGGTGACGGTGATCCGGGCGGGCGGGCCGTCGAGGGTCACGCGCAGCAGCTGGCGCGGCGCGTCCTCGGGGCCGGTGAAGAGGTCCGTGCTCTCGACGGCGGTGATGGTGACCGGCACGGGGTGGGTCCTTTCGGAAGACGGAGCGGGTCGGGAGCCGGGACCGGGTCTGGCCCGACGGTTCCCGTCGCATCAGCGCGCGGCGGGAACCGTCGGAAGAGCCCTACGCGCCCCAGGCCTCGAACTCGTAGATCCGGGCGGCGGGGTCGGTGCCCTGGGTGGGCTTGGTCACCGAGAGCCGGACGTAGCGGGCCGTGGTGCTCACCGGGTGGGTGGTGGTCCCGGCGGTGTTGCCGGTGACGGTGGCGACGGTGGTCCACGCGTCGGCGGTGGAGTCGCGCACCTGGATGGTGAAGTCCCGGGTGTTGTACGCCGGGCTCTCACCCCCGGCCGAGGCGTGCTTCACCACGAACCTGCTCAGCGGCTTGGCCGAACCGAGGTCCACCTCCAGCCACTTGGCCGACGTGGTGGTGCACCACTTGTCGCCGTTGCCGCCGTTCACGGTGCCGTTGACGGCCTTGGCCGGGGTCTCGTTGCCGTTGCACTGGCCGGAGGCGGTGGCCGGGCGGTTCAGTGCCAGGTTGCCGCCGACCGGCGGGGCGCCCGTCCAGGAGACCGTGGTGGTGGCGGCGGCGGAGCGGCCGTACTCGGTGGAGACCGCCTCCACCTCGACGGTGGTGGCGCTCTCCGTCCCGGCCCGCTCCAGCTTGTTGACGAAGTAGGCGTCGGACGGCGTCGCGCCGAGGTAGCTGCGGCTGCCGTCGGCGTTGCGCCGGTACAGCTCGTAGTGGTGCACCGAGCCGCTCGCCGAGGCCGTCCAGGAGAGCCGCAGCGACTGGCTGGAGCCGGCCACCACGTCACTGGCGCCGAGCACGGTGAGGCCGCTCGGCGCGGCGGGCGCGTCCACCGCGCCGTCGTAGACCGCCAGCTGACCGACCCTCAGGTCGTAGGCCGGGTTGGAGCCTTCGACCTGGAGGCCGATCTGGGCGATGGTGCGGCCGGCGTAGGCGGAGAGGTCGAGGGTGTGCCGCTCCCACCCGGCACCGGAGTTCGCGCCGACGTCGACGGTGGTGAAGGTGCCCGGTGCGTCGGTGAAGGAGATCGCGGCCTTCAACCCGGTCGCCCCGGCGGCCGGGGTCTTGAGCACCAGCGAGAGCTTGCTGTCCGCCGCGACCGGCAGCCTGCTCTGGTAGAGGCGCACGGTGTTGGTGGCGTCCAGCTTGCCGCTGAGCCGCAGCGAGGAGCCGCCCTCGTAGGCGTCGGTGAAGTCGACGGACGGCGTCAGCTTGGTGCCGCTGGAACCGACCAGCCAGCGGTAGGTCGGCGGGACGTCCTGGAGCGAGAGGTTGTTCCAGCCGCCGGTGGCGACCCGGCCGCCACCGGCGTTGTAGAAGTCGCCCTGACCGGTGGAGAAGTTGGTGACGAAGGGCTTCGCGGTGATCGGCGAGGACTCGGCTATGTAGGTCGACAGGCCCTTCCAGTTCGACGACGTGGCGGTGTTCGACGGGTCGTTGTTGGCGCCGACCCAGTAGCGGGAGTCCTTGGCGTAGAAGTCGGCGCGGTCGGTGGCGGACTTCCACGTCCACTCGGGACGGTAGAGCCCGAGCGAGGTGGTGTGCGCCTTGCCGGCCGGGAAGAGCGCGTTCCAGTCGACGCCGGTGTTGTAACCGTTGGACTCGGTGTCGATCCCGGAGTAGAGGTCGTACTCGTCGCGGCCGAGGCCGCGGGCCAGCGAGCGGGACGAATCCAGCCCGCCGGAGCTCCAGTTGAAGTTCAGGAACATCGAGTCGGAGGTCCGCTTGGCGCCGTCCTGGAGGAAGGAGTCGTTGGCGGAGGTCAGCGCGTTCTGCCAGGACACCGAACCGGACTCGGTCATCGCGTCGTACCACATGTACTCGGTGCCGGTCTGCGCCTTGGTGTACTGCATGAGGTTGCGCACCTCGCCGGCCAGCGCCGAATCCCCGCCGCCGGTCTCCTGGTTGATGAACCAGCCGTCGAAGCCGTAGTACTGGGCGGCCTGGGTGAGCTTGTCCGCGACCGGGTAGCGGGAACCGGACTTCTGGACGAAGTCGCGGACCCACTGCAGCTGGCCGCCGTAGGCGGCGGGCGGGAAGAAGACGGTGCCGTAGACCTTGACGCCGTTGCGGTGCGCGGCGTCGATGACGGTCGGGTTGGGGGCGAGGATCAGGCCCTCACCGGCCGAGCCGCCCCAGAACACCAGCTTGTCGACGTACTGCCAGTAGCCGAAGGCGTAGTAGTTCGGGTCGGCCGAGCCCTGGGAGGGGTTGTTGGAGGTCGGGCCGAAGGAGACCAGCGAGGCCACCTTGCCCTCGCCGGCCCGGGCGTTGGGGTTGGCCTTGAGCGCCGGGTCGCTGGTGCGCGGCCGGAGCGGGACGCGGGACCGGTTGAAGCGGGCGTCCGGGTCGGTGGCCGGGTCCCAGTTCAGGATGGTGTTCGGGTACCAGTAGGAGGCGTAGGGCTGGGTGCCGGCGGCCGCGGCAGCGGCCGGGGTGGCCGGTGCCGGAGCGGGATCCGCGTGGGCGGTGGGCGCGGCGCCGAGGACGGCGGCACCGAGGGCGGCGCTCAGCAGGAGGGGGAGACGTCGTGACATGCGGTGGCTCCGATCGAGCGGAGGAGGGTGGGGGCGGAGCCGCCCGCGAGGGGCGGTCCGGATGCATGTGCGAGGTACGTGCGGTGGTACGGGTGGGCGTGGTGGCGCGGGTGCGGTGGCGCCGAGCGCGGGAAATCGCCGCCCGGCCGGCCCCGGCCCACTCGGTGCCGGACGGCCGAGAGGCCGACGGTGCGAGGCACAGCGGAACGGGGAACGGCGGTACGAGGAAGGCGGAACGGCCGAGCACCGGCTCCCGCCCAGGGGGCCCACGGGGCAGCACGGGCACGACGCCCCCGCCGCCCCGGCCGCGACGGCCCGGGGCCGGGAGCCGCCCGACTCCCCGCCCACCGTGGCGCGCCGAGCGGACCGGCTCGGCGCTGCGAGGCTAAACCGGTTCAGACCGACTGTCAACGGCCCCGGCAACAGCCACCCCTGAGGGTGATTCGGGGCCCGGCGGTGAGGTGGACTCACGGACCGTGAGGCGCGGCGTGGGCATCTGCAGGTCCCGGCCGGGGCCGGTCCCGTCGATCACCGCGAGCAGGCTGCTCGCGACCTGCTCGCCGAGCGCGAAGGTGTCCCGGCTGAGCGCCGTCAGCGGCGGGTGGACGATCCGGGCGAGCACCGAGTCGTCGAAGGAGACGATCGACAGCTCCCCGGGCACCGCCACGCCCATCTCGCCGGCCACCCCCAGGCCGGCCACCGCCATGACGTCGCTGTCGTAGACGATCGCGGTGGGCCGCCGGGGCCGGGAGAGCAGGGCCCGGGTGGCGGCCGCGCCCTCGGCGTCGCTGAAGTCGGTCGGCACCGAGACCGCCTCCTCCAGGTCCAGCCGCCGGGAGGCGTCGCGCAGGGCGCGGATCCGGCGCTGGGTGTGCTGGAAGTGCGGCAGGCCGGCCAGGTGGGCGATCCGGCGGTGCCCGATCGCGGCCAGGTAGTCGACGATCGAGAGCATCGCCTCCCGGTCGTCGGCCCAGATCCGCAGCGGCCCGCCGCCCTTGCCGGGGCCGCCCAGCACCACGGCGGGCAGGGCGAGTTCCTCCAGCGCCTCCAGCCGCGGGTCGCGCACCTGGAGGTCGACCACGATGAAGCCGTCGACCCGGTGCTCGGAGGCCCAGCGCCGGTAGACGCCGATCTCGGCGGCGGTGTCCTCGACCACCATCAGGTGCAGCGCGACCGCGTGGGCGGAGAGCACCGCCTGGAGGCCGGAGAGCAGTTGGCTGAAGAACGGCTCGACCCCGATGGTGCGGGCGGGGCGGGCGATCACCAGCCCGACCGCGTCGGCCCGGGCGCCGCCCAGGGCGCGGGCGGCGCTGTGCGGCCGCCAGTTCATCTCCTCGGCGACCCGGAGGATCCGGGCCCTGGTCGCCTCGCTCACCCCGGGGCGCCCGTTGAGCGCGAAGGACACCGCGCCCTTCGAGACCCCGGCCTGGCGCGCGATGTCGGCGATGGTCGGTCTGCCCACAGAATCCGACTCCTCTCTTGACATCCAAGTTTAGGCGGGAGCATAGTCCCTGCAACAGCTAGACCGGTTTAGTAAGTCAGGTTCTGTACGTCAGCACAATCCCCCACCCACCCCCTGGACCGGGAGACCCTCATGCGAAGAATCTGGGCGGCACTGACGATGGCGGCGGTCACCACCGCCACGCTCACCGGCTGCGGACTCGGCTCCGACACCAAGAGCGACGACACCGCGGCGAGTGCGGCCGCCACCGGTGACGTCAAGGGCAAGGTCTCGCTCCAGACCTGGGCACTCAAGCCGAAGTTCACCGATTACATGCAGAGCGTGATCGACGGCTTCAAGCAGAAGTACCCGGGCGTCGAGGTCGACTGGCTCGACCAGCCCGGCGACGGCTACTCGGACAAGGTGCTCAGCCAGGCCGCGGCCGGCGGCCTGCCCGACGTGGTCAACCTCCCGCCGGACTTCGCCCTCCCGCTGGCCAGGCAGAACCAGCTGCTGGACATCGCCAAGGCCGACCCGAAGCTCGCCGACGAGTACGTCGCGGGCGGCGTCGACGCCTACCGCTTCCGCGGCATGGACGGCACCTACGGCTACCCCTGGTACCTCAACACCGATGTGAACTACTGGAATTCGGAGCTGTTGACGAAGAACGGCCTGGATCCCAAGGCCCTTCCCGGCACCCTCGACGAACTGATCGCCCAGGCGCGGGTGTTCAAGGAGAAGTCGGACGGCTCGACCTACCTGATGAGCCGCAAGCCCGGCCTCGGCGACCTGGTCAACGCCGGCGTCAAGGTGATGTCGGACGACGGCAAGTCCTTCACCTTCAACACCCCCGAGGCCGCCGCGCTGCTCGACAAGTACCGCGCGGCGTTCAAGGAGGGCCTGCTGCCCAAGGACGTCCTGACCGACACCTACGCCGGCAACTCCAAGCTCTTCAACGCCGGCACCGCGGGCTGGACCACCGGTGGCGCCAACTTCATCACCAGCGTCGCGACCGACAACCCGACCCTCGCCCCGAAGATCGTCTCCTCCCCCGCGACGGGCACGCCGCCGCTCTACGTCCAGGGCCTGTCCGTCCCGAGGAACAGCAAGAACCCGGCCGCCGCGGTGGCCCTCGCCCGCTGGGTCACCAGCGCCGAGAACCAGGCCAAGTTCGCCCACCTGACCAGCATCTTCCCGTCCACCAAGGCGTCCGCCGGCGACCCGTTCTTCAGCAAGAGCGACGGCACCAACGCCGGTGACGCCAAGGTCGTCGCGTTCACCTCGCTGGCCAAGGCGAAGATCCTCCAGCCGGTCGAGGTCGACGACGCGATGGGCACCGTCATCAAGCAGCAGATCGCCCTGGCGATCAGCGGCGACGCGACCTCGAAGCAGGCCCTGGACACCGCCGTCGAGCGCTGCAACCAGCTGCTCAAGGGCTGATCCGACCCCGGACGAGCCCCCCGGCCGTACCCCGTACCGGTGGCGCGGCGGCGTCCTCCCCCAGGAGCCGCCGCCCGCCGGGGCTGCCCGCACCGGTCGCACCGACCGCACCGACCGGCCACCCCCGACCGCCCGCACCGCCCGCACCGGCCGCACCACCCGCACCGGCCGCCGGCACCACCCTCGGCCCGCCGGGACCCGGCCGCGACACCCCGGCCGCAGCCCCCGCCGCGGCTCCCCGGCCCGGCGGCCACCGGCCCCGGCCCGCACCGCACCACCCCCGGGGACCCACCCTCCCCGCCCCAGGAAGGCATCGGTATGACCCACCGGCGTTGGTTCACCCCCTGGCTGCTCGCCGGGCCCGCGATCATCTGGCTGGTCGTCTTCAACCTCTGGCCGACGATCAACACGGTGATCCTCTCGTTCACCAACGCCAAGCCCCTGGGCGGCGGCCGGTTCACCGGCCTCGCCAACTACGAACGCATCTTCAGCGACGAGCAGTTGGCCGACGCCCTGCTCAACAGCATCGTCTACCTGCTGATCTGCCTCCCGCTGCTGACCGTCCTGCCGCTGCTGCTCGCCCTGCTGGTGCAGCGCAAGCTGCCCGGCATCACCTTCTTCCGCACCGCCTTCTACACCCCGGTGATCGCCTCCGCCGTCGTGGTGGCGCTGATCTGGGGCTGGGTGCTCGACGACCGCGGGCTGGTCAACGGCCTGCTGCAGCAGACCGGGCTGGCCGACTCCCCGGTCGCGTTCCTGACCGACCGCTGGCTGCTGCTGCTCAGCTCGATCGCGCTGACCACCTGGAAGGGCCTCGGCTACTACATGGTGATCTACCTGTCGGCGCTGGCCAACGTCGGCCGCGAGCTGCACGAGGCCGCCGCGGTCGACGGCGCGAGCGCCTTCCGCCGGTTCTGGCACGTCACCCTGCCCGGGGTGCGCCCCACCATGATGCTGATCTCGGTCCTGATCTCGGTCTCCTCGCTGCGCGTCTTCTCCGAGCTGTACGTGCTCTCCAACGGCACCGGCGGCCCCGGCGGCCGGGACATGTCGGTGGTGATGCTGATCCAGATGTACAGCCGTGGCTTCACCGGCCACCTGGGCTACGCCTCGGCGCTCAGCCTGCTGCTGTTCGTCATCACCCTCGGCCCGATGCTGCTCCTGACGCGCCTGAACCGGAAGGCGGACTGACCCCGTGACCCGACCCGCCACCCCCACCGGGCCCGCCCAGGCACCCGCCACGGCGCCGGTCCCCGCCCCCCGCGAGCCCGCGGACCGCCCCGCCGCCGCCCGGCGCGCCCGGAGCTTCAACTCCCCCTCCCCCGCCCAGACCGCGCTGCGCTACCTGCTCCTGCTGGTCGTCCTGCTGCTGGTGATCGGCCCGTTCCTCTGGCAGCTCTCCACCTCGCTCAAGGGGCCGGGCGAGGACGTCTACACCAAGCACCCGAGCTTCTTCCCGCAGGACCTCACCTTCGCCAACTACGGCAAGGTCGCCGACACCATCCCGGTCTGGACGTACGCGGCCAACTCGCTGGTCGTGGCCGCGATCGCGATCTTCGGCAACGTGGTCGGCACCACCCTGGCCGGCTACGCCCTGGCCAAACTGCGCTTCCGCGGCGCCCGCCTGGTCTTCGGCCTCTTCCTCGCCACGCTGGTCCTGCCCGGCGAGGTCACCATCGTCTCCCAGTACGTGACGGTCCGCAGCCTCGGCCTGGCCGACTCGCTGACCGGCGTCGCCCTGCCCGGCGCGATCGCCATGCTCAACGTGCTGCTGATGCGGACGGCCTTCGCGGCCGTCCCGCCCGAACTCGACCAGGCCGCCCTGGTGGACGGCGCCTCCGTCTGGCAGCGCCTGTGGCACATCGGCCTGCCGAACGTGCGCGGCATGCTCAGCGTGATCGTCATCTTCACCTTCATCGGCGCCTGGGACGACTTCCTCTGGCCCCTGATCGTGCTCAACGACCCGCAGAAGTACACGCTCACCGTCGGACTCCAGTACCTCAACGGCACGTTCAGCGCCAACCCCCGGCTGATCGCGGCCGGCACCATGATCGCCTTCCTGCCGATCGTCGTGGTGTTCGGCGTCTGCCAGCGCTTCTTCTTCAGGGGCGTCGAGGAGGGGGCCGTCAAGGGGTAGCCGCGCCATCCGCCCGACCCGTCGCCGTACCCGCGACGGCCGCACCCACCGAGGAAGCCCACCGCGCATGACCGCCGCTCAGGACCGCCCGCAGGACCGCGCCCAGGACCGGGCCGGGGACCGCACCCAGGCCCCCGCCGCCCCGCGCTTCGGCGTCAACTACACGCCCAGCGCAGGCTGGTTCCACCACTGGCTCGACTTCGACCTCGACGCCGTCCGCGCCGACCTCGACTCGATCGCCGCGCTCGGCCTGGACCACGTCCGGGTCTTCCCGCTCTGGCCCGTCTTCCAGCCGAACCGGACGCTGATCCGCCCGCGCGCCGTCGAGCAGCTGACCGAGCTGGTGGACGCGGCCGGCGAGCGCGGCCTGGACGTCGCGGTGGACGGCCTCCAGGGCCACCTGTCGAGCTTCGACTTCCAGCCCTCGTGGACGCAGACCTGGCACCGCCGCAACCTCTTCACCGACCCGGACGTGATCGACGGCCAGGCCGCCTACCTGCGCACCCTGGCCGCGGCCCTGCACGAGCGGCCCAACTTCCTCGGCATGACGGTCGGCAACGAGGTCAACCAGTTCTCCGGCGACCCGCACCCCGACCCGGACCGGGCCACCCCCGGGCAGGTCGACGCCTGGCTGCGCCGGATGCTCGCCGCCTGCGAGCAGGGCGCGCCCGGCCGGCTCCACCTGCACGCCTCCTACGACGCCGCCTGGTACTTGGACGAGCACCCGTTCACCCCCTGGCACTCGGCCCGGCTCGGCGCCGCCACCGCCGTGCACTCCTGGGTGTTCAACGGCACCGCCCAGCGCTACGGGGCGCACTCCACCGCCACCGCCCAGCACGCCGCCTACCTGGTCGAGCTCTCCAAGGCCTGGGCGGACGACCCGCACCGCCCGGTCTGGCTGCAGGAGGTCGGCGCGCCGGCCCCGCACATCACCGCCGAGGACGCCGCCCGGTTCACCGGCGACACGGTGGCGGCCGTGCTGGACTGCCCGGACCTCTGGGGCGTCACCTGGTGGTGCTCGCACGACGTCGACCGCTCGCTGGCCGACTTCCCCGAGCTGGAGTACAGCCTCGGCCTGCTCACCACCGACCGCCGGGTCAAGCCGGCCGGCGCCCGGCTCGCCGCCGCCGTCGCGGACCTGCGCGCCGACCGGCGGCCGCCCCGGCCGCGCACCACCGCCGTGGTGGTCGCCACCGGCGACGACGTCACCTCGCCCAAGCGCTCGGTCTGCGGCCCGGGCGGCACCGTCTTCGAGGCGTTCATGCGCCTCGCCGAGGCCGGCGCCCGGCCGACCGCGGTGCTCGCCGAGCGCGCCGAGGACCGCGCCCACCTGGCCGCCCGGGGCATCACCGAGGTCGTCCACCCGGACGACGTACGCTGACGAACCACCGCCCGGACCTCGCGAACGCCGCACCCCGACTCCCCGTCACCACCCCTCAGTCACGCAACGGAGCCTGCTGACATGCACGATGACCGCAGCCTGGTCGAGTCCCGCCTCAAGCGCGTCCTGGAGGAGCGCATCCGACCGGCGCTCTACCCGGAGTCCGTCCCGCTGGAGGTCACGGTCTGGACCGCGCCTGGCGAGCCCGTCCCGGTCGCCGAGGGCCTCGCCGCGCCGCGCACCCCGATCGCCGTCGGCGACGCCTGGGGCGCCCCGTGGAGCACCAGCTGGATCACCGTCGCGGGCACCGTGCCCGAGGCGTGGGCCGGGCGGACCGTCGAGGCGCTGATCGACCTCGGCTTCGACGCCAACATGCCCGGCTTCCAGTGCGAGGGCCTGGTCTACCGCCCGGACGGCAGCCCGGTGAAGGGCCTCAACCCGCAGAACCAGTGGGTGCGGATCGCCGCCCCCGCGGCCGGCGGCGAGCAGGTGCTGCTGCACGTCGAGGCCGCCGCCAACCCGGTGATCCTCGACTACCACCCCTTCCTGCCGACCGAGCTCGGCGACAAGGACACCGCCGGCGACCGGCCGCAGTACAAGCTGGCCAGGATGGACCTCGCGGTCTTCGACGAGACGGTCTGGCAGCTCGTCATGGACCTGGAGGTGCTGGGCGAGCTGATGGAGGAGCTGCCGGTCGACGGCGCCCGCCGCTGGGACGTGCTGCGCGCCGTCGAGCGGTCGCTGGACGCGATCGACCTCCAGGACGTCAACGGCACCGCGGCCGCCGCCCGGGAGCAGCTGGCCGGCGTGCTGGCCTCGCCGGCCGTGCCCTCCGCGCACCGGATCAGCGCGGTCGGCCACGCGCACATCGACTCGGCCTGGCTCTGGCCGCTGCGCGAGACCGTCCGCAAGGTCGCCCGCACCACCGCCAACATGACGGCGCTGCTGGAGGACGAGCCGGACTTCGTCTACACCATGTCGCAGGCGCAGCAGTACGCCTGGATCAAGGAGCACCGGCCCGAGGTCTACGCGCGGGTCAAGAAGGCCGTCGCCGAGGGCCGGTTCGTGCCGGCCGGCGGCATGTGGGTGGAGTCCGACACCAACATGCCCGGTTCGGAGGCGATGGCGCGGCAGTTCGTCCACGGCAAGCGGTTCTTCCTGGAGGAGTTCGGGGTCGAGAACCAGGAGGCGTGGCTGCCGGACACCTTCGGCTTCACCGGCGGGCTGCCGCAGATCATCCGCAACGCGGGCTCCAAGTGGCTGCTGACCCAGAAGATCTCGTGGAGCCAGGTCAACAAGTTCCCGCACCACACCTTCCTCTGGGAGGGCATCGACGGGACGCGGATCTTCACCCACTTCCCGCCCGTGGACACCTACAACTGCTCCATGAAGGGCAAGGAGATCGCGCACGCCGCGCGGAACTTCAAGGACAAGGGCGTGGCCCGGCACTCGATCGCCCCGACCGGCTGGGGCGACGGCGGCGGCGGCACCACCCGCGAGATGATCGCCAAGGCGGCCCGGCTGCGGGACCTGGAGGGTTCGGCCACGGTCCGCTGGGAGCGGCCGGCCGAGTTCTTCGAGAAGGCCGAGGCCGAGTACCCGAACCCGCCGGTCTGGGTCGGCGAGCTGTACCTGGAGCTGCACCGGGCCACCCTGACCAGCCAGGCCAAGACCAAGCAGGGCAACCGCCGCAGCGAGAACCTGCTGCGCGAGGCCGAGCTGTGGTGCGCCACCGCCGCGCTGCGCACCGGGCTGGCGTACCCGTACGAGGAGCTGGACCGGATCTGGAAGACGGTGCTGCTGCACCAGTTCCACGACATCCTGCCCGGCTCGTCGATCGCCTGGGTCCACCGGGAGGCCGAGGCGACGTACGCGGCGCTCGGCGAGGAGCTGGAGGCGCTGATCGAGCGGGCCCAGCAGGCCCTGGCCGGGGATCGGGCGGGCGGGCACGAGCTGGTGTTCAACGGCGCCCCGCACACCCGCTCGGCGGCGCCCGCCGGCGGCGCCGCGCCGGCCTCGGCGGCACCCGCGGACGGCTGCGCGGTCACCGCGCGGGCGGGCGGCGGGTTCGTGCTGGAGAACGGCCTGCTGTCCGTCACGGTGGACGGCGAGGGCCTGGTTGTCTCGGCGGTGGACCTCGCCACCGGGCGCGAGACGGTGGCCCCCGGCGAACGCGCCAACCTGCTCCAGCTGCACCCGGACTTCCCGAACATGTGGGACGCCTGGGACGTGGACCAGTTCTACCGCAACTCCGTCACCGACCTGACCGGGGTGGACGCGCTCACCGTGTCGCTCGCCGCACCGGACGCGGTCGCCGTCCGGGTGGCCCGCTCCTTCGGCTCCTCCACGGTGGTCCAGACGCTGACCCTGCGCGCGGGCGCCCGGCGGCTGGACATCGACACCGAGGTGGACTGGCACGAGACGGAGAAGTTCCTCAAGGCGGCCTTCCCGCTGGACGTGCACACCGAGCGGTACGCCGCCGAGACCCAGTTCGGCCACCTCTACCGGCCCACCCACACCAACACCAGCTGGGAGGCGGCCAAGTTCGAGGCCTGCAACCACCGCTTCGTCCACCTGGACGAGCCGGGCTGGGGCGTCGCGCTGGTCACCGCCTCCACCTACGGCCACGACGTCACCCGCACGGTCCGCGCGGCGGACGGCGGCACCACGACCACGGTGCGGTTCTCGCTGCTGCGCGCCCCGCGCTTCCCCGACCCGCAGACCGACCAGGGCTTGCACCGGTTCCGGCACGCCCTGGTGCCGGGCGCCGGGATCGCCGACGCCGTCCGCGAGGGCTACCTGATCAGCCTGCCCGAGCGGCGGGTGACCGGCACCGCCGACGCCGTCCGGCCGCTGGTGGAGCTGGACGAGGACGCCCTGGTGGTCAGCGCCGTCAAGCTGGCCGACGACGGCAGCGGGGACGTGGTCGTCCGCGTCTACGAGGCCAACGGCGGCCGCGCCCGGGGCCGGCTCACGACCTCGTTCCCGCTGGCCGGGGCGGTGCCCTGCGACCTGCTGGAGCGGCCGTGGGACGGCACCCGCGGCTCGGTGACGGTGAGCGGCGACGGCGTCGAGCTGGCCCTGCGGCCGTTCGAGCTGGTCACGCTGCGCCTGACGGCCGCCACCGGCTGACGCCCCGGTCCGGCCCGGCGGGTGCCCGCCCGACGCCGTCCGTCCGGGCGTCCCCCGGGCCCGCCCGGGCCGGACCTACCCTGCCCCTGTGCCCCCGCCTGCCCGGGCGGGGGCCCCGTCCCCGGTTCTGGAGCCCTGCGATGACCGCCGCCCCGCCCGTCCGCCCGCTGTTCGCCGCCCTCGACATCGGCGGGACGAAGATCGCCGGAGCGCTCGTCGACGAACGCGGGGAGCTCTCCCACCGGCTCCAACTGCCCACTCCCGCTGCGCAGTCCGGCGCGGCCGTGCTGGCCGTGGTGCACCAGGTGCTCGACCGGCTCGCCACCGCGCCCGGCTGGGCCGCGGTGACCGCCGTCGGCATCGGCAGCGCCGGGCCGGTGGACCTGCGGCACGGCACCGTCAGCCCGGTCAACATCCCCGGCTGGCGGGCGTTCCCGCTGGTCGCCGAAGTCGCCGCGCACCCCGCCGTGGCCGGGGCGGCCGTCCCGGTGGCGCTGGCCGGGGACGGCGTCGCGATGGCGGCCGCCGAGCAGTGGCGCGGCGCCGCGCGCGACGCCGCCAACGCGCTCTGCCTGGTGGTCTCCACCGGCGTCGGCGCCGGGCTGGTCCTGGACGGCGCGGTGCGGCCCGGCCCCAGCGGCAACGCGGGCCACCTCGGTCACATCAGCGTCGATCTGGACGGCGACCCCTGCCCCTGCGGCTCGCGCGGCTGCCTGGAGGGGATCGCCTCCGGTCCGGCGATCGCCCGGCGGGCCGTGGCCCGGGGCTGGCGCCCGTCGGACGGGGGCGAGGACCGCTCGGCGCGCGCCGTCGCCGCCGACGCGCTGGCCGGCGATCCGGTCGCGCTCGCCTCCTTCGACCGGGCCGCCCAGGCACTGGCCGCCGGGATCGCCGCCACCGCCGCCCTGGTCGACCTCGACCGGGTGGTGATCGGTGGCGGGGTCGCCGCCGCCGGCGCCCCGCTGTTCGACCCGCTCGCCCGCCACCTCGACCGGTACGCGGCGCTGCCCTACGTCCGGGGCCTCGACGTCCGCCGCGCCGAACTCGGCACCGACGCGGGCCTGATCGGCGCGGCGGCGCTCTGCCGTCCGGCGCCGGCGGGGCGTCAGGCACCCCCGGGCCCGCTGTAGCCGCCCCGTCGGCCCCCTCAGGCCCGTCGGCCCCCTCAGGAGAGGCCCCGCATGCCCACACCCGCCCGTCCCCCGTTCGCCCCGCTCCTTAACCCCGTCCGCGGCTACGCATGGGGGTCCATCACCGCCATCCCCGCGCTCACCGGCACCCCGCCCACCGGCGAACCGCAGGCCGAGCTCTGGATGGGTGCCCACCCGTCCGCGCCCTCGCTGCGGGACGACGGCGCGGGCGCGGACCCCCGCCCGCTGGACCGGCTGATCGCCGAGGACCCGGACGGCGAGCTCGGGCCGGACACCGTGAAGCGGTTCGGGCCGCGGCTCCCCTTCCTGTTCAAGGTGCTGGCCGCCGACCGGGCGCTCTCGCTCCAGGTGCACCCGACCCGGGCGCAGGCCGAGGCCGGCTTCGCCGCCGAGGAGGCCCGCGGCATCCCCCGGGACGCCCCGCGGCGGATCTTCCGGGACCGCGGTCACAAGCCCGAACTGATCTGCGCCCTGGGCGACTTCGAGGCACTCTGCGGGTTCCGACCGGCGCCCGCCACGGCCGGGCTGCTGGACGCACTGGCCGTCCCGCTGCTCACCCCGTGGGCCACCGCGCTGCGCCACCGGCCGGCCGAGGAGGTGCTGCCCGCGATGCTGCGGCACGTCCTGGAGGACGTCCGCCCCGGGCCGGCCGAGCTCGCCACCGTCGGCGCCGCACTGCGGCGGGTCGCCGCCGGCGGCGGACCGTACGCCGCCGCCTGCGCCGCCTACGCGCGGGCGGCCCGGGACTACCCCGGTGACCCGGGCCTGGTCGCCGCGCTGCTGCTGAACCACGTCCGGCTCGGCGCGGGCCAGGCCCTGGCGCTGGACGCCGGGGTGCCGCACGCCTATCTGCACGGTCTGGGCGTCGAGTTGATGGCCAACTCGGACAACGTGCTGCGCTGCGGCCTCACCGCCAAGCACATCGACGTGGACGGGCTGCTGGCGGTGACCTCGTTCCGGACCGGTGAGCCCCCCGTGCTCACCGCCTCCCCTGCCGCCGGGCTCCCTGCGGACGGCTCACCGGCCCGTGGGGGGATCGAGGAGATCTTCCCGTCGCCGGCCGAGGAGTTCCGGCTCTCCCGGCTGCGGCCCACCGCCGCCCCCACCGGGATCGACCTGGCCGCGCCGCAGATCCTGCTCTGTACGGCCGGGCGGGCCCGGCTGCGGAGCGCCGCGGGCCACACCCTCGACCTGCGGCCGGGCGGATCGGCCTACCTGCGGCCGACCGGCGAACCGGTCCTCCTGACGGGCGCCGGCGCGGAGCTGTTCCGCGCCACGACCGGCTGAGCGGCGCGGGCGACCCACCGGACGACCCACGGGACGACCCACGACGGGACGACCCACCGGGTGAGCACCGGACGACCCACCGGGTGAGCACCGGGCGGCTCCCACGGCCGCTTCCGGCCGCCGCCTCGTCAAGGTGTGGGGAGCGCGGCAGCCGGTCGGCGTCCCGGTCGGGTGCTCCGCAGTCGGCGGCGCCATTGCCGCCGCTGCCAACCCCACCGCCGCCGTCCTCGCCGCGGCCGCCCCCGTACCCGCCGCCCTCGCGTCGGCCACGACGATCGCGGCCCGGCCGGGCGCCCGGCGGTGTCCGCGGGCCCGGCCCTCGTGGCCTCGCCCATCGGTCCCGCCCGCGCTGCGGGTCATGCTCGTCCTACGGCCCCGCGGGCCCTGTCCCGGACGCGTCCGTGGTCCCGGACGCCCCGGATGTGCTGGATGTGCTGGATGTGCTGGATGCCGGCAGCGTCATCGGTGCCGGCATCGCCGCCGTCAGCGCGCCGAGGCGCGACAGCGTCGGCGGGCGCGGAGCGCCGAGCCGGGCAGCGGGCTGCGGGCTGCCGACACCGGCACCCGCTGTGACGGCGCCGAGGCCGGCGCCTCGACCGCCTCGCCCGGGACGAACGCCGAGAGAAATCGGCGCTCGGACTGGCTGAGTTTACGGGAACGGCCCGATTCGCGGTCCCGGGCGACCACCACGGTGCGCGCCCGCATATAGGTGAGCGGATCGCGGCAGACATTCACCACCACATGCGCGGAACTCCGGCCCAGCCGCTCCACGGTCAGCCGTACCAGCAATGGCTCCGGCTGGTGGTGCAACTGTTCCAGGTAATCGATCTCGTGCCGTGCGATCAGGAATCCGGACGGAAAGAGGGATTCCCGGACGGCGACCTTGTGGTGGCAGAAGAGGTCGTAAATCCCCTCCTGGACGTAGGAGACCAGCCGGGCGTTGTTGATGTGCCCGTTCTCGTCCACGTCGCTCCACCGGGTGGGGCAGGTCAGGACGTGCGCGTTGGAGTGCGGCGCGCTCACGGCTTCTTCAGCCCGGCATCGCCCTGGCCGCCCGCTCCGGCGGGCAGCAGCGCCCGCCGCAACCGGGCGTAGTAAACGGCGTGTTCGGACGCCATCCGGGCCGCCGTCCACCCCTCCTCGGCGGCCTCGGCGGCAGCCTGGACGACCAGGCTGTCCAGCACCCCGTCGACGGCCCGGCAGAGGTCGGCGACCGCCGCCAGGCGCTCGGGGACGTCGGAGCCGCCGGCCCCGCCCCGGGCCGGGAAGGCCGCGAGGGAGTCCACGGCGAGCCGCAGCTCGTCCACGGCGACCGGCCGGATTTCCGAAATGCTATTACCCATGAGTTTCTCCCGAATTAGCTGAGGCATTCGTCGGATGCGTTCGAACGGACCGGTGCGGCACACACGCAAGCGAGGTACCCCCCGGTGCACTGGACGCTATCCCAGGCTGGGCACCGCATACGAGGTTTGGGCGGCCGCAGGGGAAACTGCCCACCATTGGAGTAGTTTGCCGGGGCATAAAATCTGCCGCATCAGCCGAATGCCACCCCGGGCCGTCACCCTGAGCGACCGTCACCCACTCCAACTGGCCCACCAGCGCGCCTTGTACAACCGCGTACCGCGCAGGGTCCGGGCACCGTCCGGACCGTGGAGTGCCAGGACGGAGGTGCACCAGGAGCAGGCCCCCGCATGGTCGGGGGCGGCGGTGAGCAGCCGCCCGGTGCCGGGTTCGTCGCCGACGCTCTTGATGTCACGCTCCGCGGCCTCGTCGGCGAACCGCACCCGGGTGAAGCGCCCGCCGGCCGGGTCGAACTGCCACAGGTGCTCGGCGGTGCTCACCCAGAACCGGCCCGGCGCGGCGAGCACCGGCGCGAGGTCGTGCCCGCCCGGCTCCGGCAGCGGGATGCTCCGGGCGGCCGTGAGCACCGGCGCGGCCGGTGTGCCGCCCACCCGGAGCGCGGTGAGTTCGTCGTCCCCCACCGCCCAGAGCAGCCGGGTGCGGCCGTCCCACTGGACGCCGTGCGCGCCCTTGAGCGGGTACACCGCGTGGACGGTGCTGCGCGGCCCCCGCGAAGCGGCGTAGAGCCGGACCCACCCGCCCGTGCTGGCCGCGACGGCGACGTTGCCGTCCGGCAGCAGCTCCACGCTGTGCGGGTTGGCGCCGCCGGTGTCGGCGGCCCAGTAGGTGCCGCCGGTCGCGGTGTCGACCACCGCCACCAGCCCGCCGCTGGCGGTGGTCAGCAGGTAGCGGCGCCCCCCGCGCACCCGGCTCTTCGCCTCGTCCGGCATCGACCAGCTGTGCGCCGGGGTGAGATCGGCGAGGTCCGCCGCGCGGTCCGCGCTCCAGGACCACACCACCGGCAGCCGGCCGGGCCCCCGATAGGCCATCAGCTCCTCGGCGCTCTGCAGCAGGAGCACGCTGCGCGATCCCTGGTCCACCACCACGACCGCCCAGCCCGGCCGCACCGGCAGGGCCGAGGCCGTCGGCGCACCGAGCCCCAGTGACACGGCCAGCCCCACCAGTCCCACTCGCCACCTGCGCACCCGCACCGTCCCTCCGCCGTCTCGACCCCGGGACCACCGTGCGTCGTGGCGACCGCCGCTGCCACCGCGGCACGCCCGAACGGCCGCCGGGAGCACGGCCGCTCGGTCGCCCCTCGGTCAGTGCCGTCCGGAGATGGCGTCCGCCAGCCGGGCGAGCGGTGAGCCGGTGGCCCGGCCGGTGGACTCCTGGCGGTCGGCGGCGTGGTACGCGGCGTAGAGGGCGTGCACACCGAGCCAGCGCAGCGGCTCCGGCTCCCAGCGGCGCACCCGGTGGCCGACCCAGGGCAGCCGGGTGAGCTCGGTGTCACGGCCGAGGACGAGGTCGCGCAGGGTGCGGCCGGCCAGGTTGGCGGTGGTGACCCCGCTGCCCACGTACCCACCGGCCCAGCCGAGCCCGGAGGCGCGGTCGAGGTCCACGGTGGCGCACCAGTCGCGGGGGACGCCGAGCACCCCGGCCCAGGCGTGGTCGATCCGGGCACCGGCGGCGGCCGGGAAGAAGCTGTCGAGGATCTCGCGCAGCTGTCGGACGGTGGCCGGCTGGGTGGTCCCGTCCGCGTCGGTGCGCGAGCCGTACCGGTAGGGGACGCCGCGCCCGCCGAGCGCGATCCGGTCGTCCGCGGTGCGCTGCGCGTACATGTAGGCATGGGCGAAGTCGCCGAGGACTTCGCGGCCGGTCCAGCCGGTCCGGGCCCAGAAGGACTCCGGCAGCGGTTCGGTGGCGATCATCGCGGAGTTCATCGGCAGCCAGGTCCGCCGCTCGCCCCGGAGCCCGGCGGTGAACCCCTCGGTGGCGCGCAGCACGTGGTCGGCGGTGACCGTGCCGTGCGGGGTGACGGCGCGGGCCCGGCGGCCGGCGCCGCCCGGCTCGACGGCGGTGACCGGCGTCCGTTCGTGGACGCGGACGCCCAGACCCGCCACCACCTCGGCGAGCCCGCGGGCCAGCTTGGCGGGCTGGACGCGCGCGCCGTAGGGCGTCCAGGTGCCGCCGAGGGTGCCGGCGATCCGGATGCGCTCACCGGTCTCGGCCGCGGTCAGCAGCTGGACGCGGTCCGCGCCGAAGGAGCGCTCGGCCGCCGCGAAGGCCTGCAACCGGGCCAGCTGGGCCGGGGTCCGGGCGACCTCCAGGACGCCGCCCCGGACGAGGTCCGCCTCGATGCGCTCGGCGGCGACGGTGTCGGCCACCTCGCCGACCGCCTCGTCCATCACCCGCTGCATCGCGGCGGCCGGCCCGGCCCCGTACCGGCGGGCGAAGGCCGACCGGCCGGCGAACCCGTTGTAGAGCCACCCGCCGTTGCGCCCCGAGGCGCCGTAGCCGCAGAACCGGCGCTCCAGCACGGTGATCCGCAGTCCGGGGTCGGCCTTCTTGAGGTAGTAGGCGGTCCAGAGCCCGGTGTACCCGCCACCGACGATGCACACGTCCACGTCGGCGTCGCCCGGCAGCGCGGGCCGGGGCTCGGGCAGTCCGGTCTGCGCGTACCAGAAGGAGACGCGGCCGTTGACGGCCGGGGATTCGTCGCCGGTGCGGTCCACGGGAACCTGCCTTCGCTCGGTGGTCTCCCCGGACGCTATGCCGCGGCGGTGCGCCGCGACCACCGACACGGTGGCAGGATCCGCGCACGCCGCCCTGCACTGTGTCAGAGCCGCCGACGCCGGCCCGGTTGACAACTCTGGTTACCTGACAGCATTTCGGTAACGATAGTTACCACCATGTCGACACCCGAGATCACCACCCCGGAGCGGGCGGCGCTCGCACGGATCCTCCAGGACGCCCTCGGCCCGCCCGCCCCGGCCGCGCACACCGGGCGCCACCGGTGCGCAGTGGACGCCGTCGAGGTGGCCCTGGCCGTGCTCGACAGCCGCAGCCGGAGCGTCACCGCGAAGTGACGGCCGCCCGCCCCCGGACCGGCCGGCAGGGCGCCGACCGGTCCGGCCCGCGGCGGGTCAGCGCGAAGCGCCCGCTCCCGCGCCGATCGTCGAGCCCTCGATGGGCGCCGACAGCGGGATCGTCTCCCCGGCGAAACCGGCCTTGACGAACTGCCAGGTGAGCCCGTTGATCACGCCCTGGCCCAGTGGCGCGAACCTGGCGAAGGCCGGCTGGCTCAGGTCGAGGTGCGTGGAGTCGCAGGACGGACACTTGTCCCGGACCGGCACGGTGACCGTCTTGCCCTGATAGGTCACCTTGACCGAGATGCCCTTGCACAGCGGGTCGTTGTTCGGATTCGCCGAAGTCCACCAGGTGTGCGAGACCGCCACCAGCATCTGGTTGGACGCGTTGATCTGGGTGCCGCAGGCGCCGTAGCCGGCGTCGTTGTAGTAGGTCGCCTTGCCGGTCATCGGCTTGTTGATCGGGATCGCGGCACTGGCCGAACCTGCGGTCAGGGCGATCAGTGCGGCGGCGGCGAGCGGAGCGCCGGCCAGGATCCTGAGGTTCTTGACGACTCGCATGGTTCCCTCCGATTGTCGGTGCGGACGGCATGACCGAGTACGGGCGGGCCGGCGGACCTGCGGAAGCTCCCGAGCAGGCCGAATCGGCTTGCGGTGCAGTGGAGTTCGGGCACGTCCGACCCACCCAGGGAAGGACCGTATGCCGGACGCCGAGGGGAGGTCCATACCTTTGATGTGTTGTCATGAACACAAAGCAGGAAGCTTTACGAAAGCGGCCGAAGGCGGGACGATACGTGACCGCAGAGCGGACGACGCGTTGTCAGTTCACGCGTCCCACTCCCCGGAGGCCCCCTTGCGCATCCCGTCCCGCACGCCGTCCCGCACCCCGCTCCGCCCCGCGTTCCGCGTTCCGCTCCGCAGCGCCACCCTCGGCGCCGCCCTGCTGGGCGCGGCCGTCCTGACCGGCGCCACCGCGACCCCGGCGGCGGCCGTGCCCCGGGAGGTGAACCAGGGCTACGTCATCCCGGTCGGCGGCATCACCGACCTCGGCGCGCTGCCCGTCCTCGGCAGCCTCGGGATGGACTTCGCCCGCCTGCTCGGGCAGTCCTGAGCCACCCGCTCAGCACCGGGCGGCCGGCCCCGGCACCGGCCGCCCGACACTCCCGCACTCCCGCACACCCGCACACCCGCACTCCCCGCCCCGGCACCCTCAGGCCCGGCCGCGCACCCCCGGGACGGCCAGCTCGAACAGCCGCCCGGAGAGCGGGTGTTCCCCGCTCCGGGCGGTGGTGATGAACAGCGTGTCCAGCCCCGGCCCACCGAAGGCACAGCTGGTCGTCCGCGGCGCCGGGACCTCCACGGTGTCCAGCAGCCGGCCCTCCGGCGAGAGGCAGTGCACCGCCCCGCCGTCCCAGAACGCCACCCAGAGGTTCCCGGCCTCGTCCAGGGTCATGCCGTCGGGCATCCCCGGCAGGTGGGAGACGTCCAGCGAACGGATCCGGCGGCCGACCGGGCCGTGCTCGGGGTACTCGTAGAACTCGATCCGCCGGGTCGGGGTGTCGATGTGCCAGAGCCGGTCCGGCTCGGGCCAGGCCAGGCCGTTGGGGATGGCCAGGCCGTCCAGGATCGGCCGCACCGAGCCGTCGGACTCCAGCCGGTACAGCGGCCCCGGCTGCTGCGGCCCGGTGCGCTGCATGGTGCCCGCGACCGGCCGGCCGTACGGGTCCCGCTTCCCGTCGTTCATCCGGCGGTCCGGCCGGTCGGCCTCGACGGCGGCGAGCAGCTCTGTCCGGCCGGTCGCGGTGTCCAGCGACTCGAACCCGCGCTCGGTCGCGAGGACCGGGCTGCCCTCCGCCGCCGGCATCAACGTGCCCGGGGTGACGTCCAGTTCGAGCACCGTGAGCCGGCCGCTCGGACGGTGGAGGGTGAGGACCTCGCGGTCCGGGATGCCGATCCAGTGGATCGACTGCGCGGCCGCATCCCAGACCGGGCCTTCACCGAGGGTGAGGCAGGGGGTGTCGGCGACGGGTTCGGCACGCATGGGCATCTCCTCGGTCTGGACGGCGGGCTCGACGCGACGGGCTCCCGGAAGCATCGCACCCGCCGACCGGATCGGCAGGTGCCGGGGTGCGGCGGATTCACCGGACGAGCCGCACACCGCGGTCGAACAGCGTGACGATCCGATTCCGGACAGTGACGATCGGGATCGGGTCAGCCCCCGGCGATCACCTCCCCGGCGCCGCCGCGCACCGCCACCCTGGTCTCGGCACTCTCGCGTGCCGCACCTACAGGGGAGGGCAGTTGAGGGGCACCGCCGGCCGAGTGGACCTACTCCGCACCGAGGTCGAGAACGGCTTCACCGAACTGCGCGGCACCGGTGACGCCCTGCGCACCGAACTGCTCAACGCCATCGTCGACGGCCTACGCGACCACCGCGACGGGATCGTCACCGCGCTCACCAGGGAGCGGCAGTCCGCCGAACAGGCCGACCGCGACACCCGGCGATTGCAGCGCCGGCTCACCGAGGCGCGCGAGGAACTGCACCGCCTCCAGCTCCGGGCCGCCGAGGCCGCCCGGCCCCGGCCCGAACCCGTCGACCCGCCGGATCCCACCTACCTCCCCGTGAAGGAGACGCCCGTGCCCGAGACCGCCCACGCCGAGGAGAGCAGCAGCCCGTCCCCCGGCATCACCGCCGAACAGGCGCAGCAGCTCATCGACCTGCTCGCCCGGCTCACCCCCGCCGAGGCGGCCGCGCCTGCGCCGGACCGGCCCGCCGCCGACGCGCCGCCCGTCGACGCGGGCGGCGTCGCCGACCTCATCCCCGCCACCCTCGCCTGGCCCGCCCACGTGGCCACCCTGCTGAAGGCCGCCGCCGTCAACACCGTGGCGATCGCCTGCAACCCGCACACCTGGGAGTTCCTCGGCACGCGGGTCGAGGGCGCCGAACACTTCGACCAGCAGGAGGCCGCCCACCGCCCCCGCGCCGCCTTCCAGGAGGACGAGGCCGACACCATCCTCTCCGGACGCAGCGTCATCGCCCTCCTCAACGCCCTGCGCACCACCGTCCACGCGGGCACCGGCCAGGACGTCGAGACCTGGGCCCTCGCCGTCACCTGCTACGAGCGCATCGCCGAAGTCATCAACTCCACCCGCCCGGCCCGCGACGACCACGAGTCCACCCGCCCCCGCATCGTCCTGGACGACCTCACCGCGAAGACCACCACCTGACCCCGCCCCCACCGGACGGCGGCACCAGGCACGGCGTGGTGACACCGAGCGCCATTCGCCTGCCACTGGTGCTGTCGACAGCGGCGACATACCGACTTTCGGGGTGGCGAGCGGAGAGAGTGGCGTACGGCTTCGCTTCCGTTGCCTCCCGGAACACGGTGATCGCCAGACCCTCCTGGGTCAGCATGTCCCGGGCGCGGCGGACCACCTCGTTGTGCCGGGCCCCGGGCACATCGCTGTGAACGGCGTACAGCAGGGTGAAGCGGTCATCGGGCGCCTGCTCACCGTTCTCGCCGACGCACCGGTGAAAGTCCGCCGCCTCCGGCTCGCCATTGATCTGAACACCGGCCGTCCGTGCCAGGTGCGCCATGCGCTGGCGCGCCGCCATCAACACCCCTGCCACGACAACCCTGCTCCGCGACCGCCACCTCACGAGGAGGCAGTCGGCGGCATCAGGCACGGCGTGGTGACGCTGAGCGCCATTCGGGCGTCCCCGGTGCTGAACACCGTCGCGACGTACCGGCTCTCGGGGTGGCGGGCCGTAACGGTGGAGTTCGCCGGCGCGGTCGACGTCTCGCGATAGCCGGAGACCGTCAGCCCCTCGATCTTCAGCAAGTCCCTGACGCTGCGGACGACCTCGTTGTGCCGCGCCGCGGGCACATCGCTGTGGACGAAGTAGGCCAAGGTGAACCGGTCGTCCGGTGCCGATTCGCCGTTCCGTCCGGTGCAGGGCGTGAACCGGGTCTCCTCCGGCTCGCCATTGACCTGTATACCGGCCGTCTGTGCCAGGTGCGCCATGAGCTGGCGCGCCCAGTCCAGCGCCTCCTGGCGGGACTTGACGGGCAGTGGATCGTTCTTCCCGGTACCGGGACTGGACATGCAAGCTCCAAGGGTCGCCGCCATCAGCACCCCTGCCACAAGGCATTTCAGTCGAATTCCGGCAGCGGGCCGGCGGGTGGACGGGCAGGTCATGAGTGCTCTCTCCGGAATCGACTCAGTGCCAGACGGGGATGATCCCTCCGATGTTGATCTCCTTGGGTTCGACCTCGGGCGGTACGCCAGCAATGATCTTTCCTTGGTTGTAGAGGCTCGCCGAGTTCTCGTCCCAGTAACCGCCATGGCCCGAGGTGTCGGTGTACAGGTTGTGGCCGCCGAACCCGATGTTGTGTGGTCCCGGCCCCAGGGTCATCCCGCTGTAGAGGCGCGTCGGATCGTCCTCCGCCTCCGAGATCCAGACATGGTCGGGATCAATGTGCAACTGCTCGGCCTGGTCGACTCCCATGCCCGGACTGCCGAGGGTGACGATGTCGTCGGCGTGCAGACCGTCACCACCGGCGGCAGCCACGCCGACCGCATAACTCCCGTAGCTGTGTGCCACGTAGGTCAGATGTGTCTTCGGCTCGCCGTGCGCGACGCGCAGTCCGTCCGAGAACCGCCGCATGTCATCGGCTCCGTCGGTACCGCGCCGCGGATTGACCGCCTCCGGGATGCTCTCCGGCGTGTCGTACCCGAGGTAGGAGATCACCGAGACCGTCTCGTCAGCGCTGTTGGCGGCACCCTTCGCATAGGTCTGCAACTGACGAATGCGGTCGATCTGCCCCGGGACGCCGTTGAGGTCGGTGTTCGTCCCCGGGACGAACACCGCCGTGTGCGTGGCCTTGTCCGGATCGCCGGTCGCGACGATCGCCCGCCCGTCACCCTCGTAGGCCTCGGGATCGATGCCCAGGAGGAACAGCTGATGCATCTCGTCGGCCCCATCCGCGCTCGCGTCGAGCTTCTTCTTGACCTCCGTCAGCGCGGCCTTGCGTTTGTCGTAGGCCGACTGGTCGAGTCCCAGCGAGGCGGGGGTGCCGGCCCGCAGCGCATCGAGCTTCTGGTCCAGCACGAGCCGGTTGGCCTCGTCCCGGGCCACCGCCGGCAGTCCGTCCAGACTCCCGATCCTGGCCGCGTTCAGGGCCAGGTAGCTTTCCTGCTGGTCAGGCGTGAGGCCCTTCCACCATTCGGCGTTCGCCTTGGGGTCCTTGCCGTCCGGGATGTAGGCGTCGGTCAGACCGAGGTCCTTGACCACGTCCGCGACATCGGTGCGGGTCTCGGCCATCGCACCGTTCGCCCGCTGGGCGGTGAGGATGTCCGCGCCGAGTCGGCCCAATGCGGTGTTGCCCTGGTCACTCGCTCGCTGCGCCTCCTTCACCGCGGCATCGATCCGCGCCTGGAGTTCGCCCTTGAGGCCGGCAAGGGTGCGACGGGCAGCCTGCGCGTCCGGGTCGTTCCGCTCCTCGGGGGCTTCCGACGGGAGGCCGAGCGCGCCGTCGGACGACACCGTGAGGCCGGCGTCCTGCGCGCGGTGCACGGCATTGGAGAGGTTGGTTTGCGCCTGGTACATCCGGTCGGCGACCGTGTTCAGCGTGAGCGCGACCGACTCGGCCTCGACCCGGATGATGTCCAACTGCTGCTCGGTGCGCGACATGAACGGGAACGCCGCTTCGGCGTCGGCCCCCTTCCAGTGCTGCCGCAGTGGTCCGTCGACCTGGTGACGATGGCGGGCCCCCGTGCTCTCCATCGCGTGGGCCAGAGCCTTCCAGCCCTTGGCGGCATCACGCAGTCCGTGTGGGTCGAACCTCACCAACAACTCGTAGGAGCCGCTCACTTCGCCCCCTGGGCCGCGCTCCACGCGCCGGCGACCGCCTGCTCGTTGTGCAGGTGGGCCGCGGCGTTGGCGTGCAGGTTGGCAGCGGTGTCGGTGAGCCGTTGCCGGAGTGTGCCGAGCGGGCCCGCCCAGCCGCTCCCGAGTAGACCGAGCCCGCTCGCCACCGACCATCCGGCGAGTTGGCCCGATGCCGTGGTGGCCGCGGTCAGTGCGGTCCGGCTCGGCTCGGTGAGTTCCTCTGCCAGGACAGCCGCCACGTTCGCGGAAGTGTCCAGCTCGCTCGGACTGATGGCAACGTCGTCTGCCATGTGTCTCCCCCCGGAGTCAACGTCAGATGAGTGTGGGCCGCCGATTGATGGGCGAGCCACGCGTGCGCTACGTGTCGGTAAGAATACTCATTCGATACGCTCGTACACGCCTCATTCGGCCGATCCGCTGGATTCCCACACCGGAGTGGGAAGTCGGACCGGCCGGCTTCCCATTCCTCCGGTGGTCCGTGGCGGGGCTACATGGGGGTGGCGAGGGGGACGGTGATCTGCTTCAGCCAGGTGTGGGTGGCGAAGTCGCGGGCCTTGAGGACGACGCGGTCGTTGTGGACCTCCACCTGGAGGCCCTGGTTGAAGGTGCCGGGCACGGCCGACTCGCCGCCCTGGCCGTTGTCGGTGTAACCGGTCTGCACGGCGCCGGTGTTGACCACCGAGAAGCCGTCGAGGTTGGCGGTGCCCGGGACGACGCGGCGGACGTACCAGTCGGAGAGGCCGAGGTCCCAATGGGTGTGGCCGCAGAAGACGAAGACGTCGCGGTGGCGGCCGAGCAGGCCGAGCAGGCGGTCCGCCTGGAGGTAGTCGTGCAGGTAGAGGTTGTTCCGGCTGCCCGAGACGGTGTTCGGCAGCGGGTGATGGGTGATCACCATGACCGGCCGGCGGCGCTGCGCCCAGTGGGTGAGCCGCTGTTCGAGCCAGGTGAACTGGGTGTCGCTGAGCCACACCTCGTCCCAGAGCTTCGGGTCGTGGAAGTGCATGTAGCGCTCGGTCCCCAGGGTCAGCACCGGGATGCCGCCGAAGACGTGCTCGGAGAAGACGGTGCTGCGGCCGGCGAAGGTGTAGAAGCTGCGGAACAGCGAGTCCTCGGTGGTGCCGTTGGGCCAGGCGGCCTGGTCCAGGGTGGCCGGGTCGCGCCACTTGGGCACGTAGAACTCGTGGTTGCCGATCGCCCAGGCGACCGTCGCCGGGTGGCTCGTCCTGGCGAACTCGGCCCGGACGGCGGCGTATTCGGCGTCGTAGCCGCGCGGGGTGATGTCGCCGGCGACAGCGAGGCCGGAGGAGGCGGGGTTGGTGGACCTCATGTCGCGCAGCGCCACTCCGAGGTCGCCGAGGTCGCCCTGGATGTCGCTGATGACGTTGAAGGTGGTGACGGGGCCACCGGCGGAGGGCCGCGCGGCGGCCGGGGTCGCGGTGACCGCGGTGGCGGTCACCGCGGTCACGGCTCCGGCGGCGGCGGTGCTGAGCAGGGTCCTGCGGTCCACGGGTACGTCCTTCCGGGGGAGGGCGGCGCCGTGCCGGACGGACCGGCCCGGCGCCGCCGGTGGGGATCAGACCCGTTATCTCTAAGTGATCACGCTGAACGGACCGGTGGAGACGGTGTGTATACCGCGTGAACGGCTCCCCAAGCGCCGCACCCCGGCGTGGGTCCGGACCCGGGCCCGGACCCACGGGGTGTCAGCTCAGGGCTGCCGCCAGGAGAGCGGCCGCCTTGGCGACCAGCGGCTCGTCCGCCGCCGCGTCGGCGTCGCGCTGGGTGGACAGGACGGCCAGGACGACGGGCGTGCGGTCCGGCATCCAGGCGATGCCGACGTCGTTGGTGGTGCCGTACTCGCCGGTGCCGGTCTTGTCCGCGAGGGTCCACTCCTTGGGGAGTCCGGCGCGGAAGCGGGCGGCGCTGGTGGTGTTGGCGAGCAGCCAGTCGGTCAACTGCCGCCGGTCCCGCGGCGCCAGCGCGTCCCCGAGGACCAGCTTCTGGTTGGTCCGGCCGATGGCGGCCGGGGTGGTGGTGTCCGTCGTGCGCTCCGGTTCGGCGGAGTTCAGCGCGGGCTCCCACCGGTCGAGCCGGGTCACCCGGTCGCCGATGGACCGGCAGAAGCGGGTGATCGCCGTCGGACCGCCGAGCTCACGGAGCAGCAGGTTGTCGGCGGCGTTGTCGCTGTAGTCGATGGCCGCCGCGCACAGCTCGGCCACGGTCATGCCGTTGGCGAGGTGCTCGGGCGTGCCCGTGATCGGGGCGTAGCCCGAGTCCTTGACGTCCTGCTGGGTGTACCGGATCCGCCGGGCGAGGTACTCGCCACCCCGGTCGAGGTCCCGCAGGACGGCCGCGGCGGTGATCGTCTTGTGCACGGAACAGATCGGGAAGCGCTCGTCGGCGCGGTACGTCACGGTGCGGCCTGTGACGGTGTTGCGCCCGAACACCCCCAGCCGGGCGCCGTGCTCCCGTTCCAGGTCGGCCAGGGCCCGGCCCACCGCGTCCCCACTCGCCGGAGCGAGGCCCGCCGCATGGGCCGACCCGCCTGCCGACACACCGGCGGCGAGTACCGCCCCGGCACCGAAGGCCAGCACCGCGCGACGCCCGGGGCGCCCTGCGAAGGTCTCCACGATCGCATTCTCCTCTTGTTCGGCAACGATCCTTCGGAACTCAGGACGCCCCGGCAGCCCCACCGGTTCACCCGCTTCCCAACGGATCGTCCGACGAACGGCCCCGGCCCGCCCTCACGGGGCCCGCCGGGCTCAGAAGCCGGTCGTGTCCAGTACCAGCCCCAACGGCGCGGGCAGGTGCAGCGAGGTACCGAACGGATGGGGCCCTTCCACCCGGGTGTAGCCGAGCCGGCCCGGCTGCGAGAACAGCGTGCAGGTGCGTTCCTGACGGTCGACCAGGAGGTAGACCGGGGCCCCGAACTGCGAGTAACGACGCCGCTTGGCGGTCCGGTCGGTCTCACCGTTCGACGGCGACGTCACTTCGACGACCAGCACGGTCTGATCCGGCAGGAGCGCGCCCTCCGTCTTCGCCAGTTCGGCGGGTACGACCGCGAGGTCCGGTACGTAGAAGTTCTGCGTCCCGGGCAGGTCGAGGTTCCCGGAACCGGCGCGGAGGCCGAGTTCGCGCATCCGGGGCCCGATCTGCTCGCGGATCAGGTCGACGGCGGTCTCGTGGGCCCAGGACGGTGACACAGGGGTGATGACTCCCTCGACGATCTCGACGCGCTCACCCGCGATGTGCTGGATCGCGTACTTCAGGGCCTGCTCCGGATTCGGCACCCGGCTATAGTCACCCGGACCGGCATGCGCGGTGCTCACGTGCTGCTCTCCTGTTCGGATCTCAATCCCCTACGGAACAGTGACAGTTAGTCGCTTCCTCGGTGGCCAGGCCGACACGGCCGAAGCGCTGAGCGAGCCCCGGCCCGCAGAGGCACAGGAGGAGCCGAGGCACTCAGTAACGTTACTAGGAGACACCGCCCGGCGTCGGCGGCGCTCCCGGGACCAGACGGCCCCCAGGGCCCGGAGGCGGTGTTCGACCGTGGTCGGGCGGCCCTCCTCCCGGGCGGGTCGGCCGGGTTAAGCTCACCGTCGTACGCATGCCACACATTCAGGGGGGACCTGTGATCGGCGAACTGCTTCCCGCGGCGGTCGTGGTGGAGACGGCCTACGACGACCCGCCGCAGGCGCGGCTGGAGCCGGCGGAGGAGGCGGTAGTCGCCCGGGCCGTCGAGACCCGGCGGCGGGAGTTCACCACCGTCCGGTACTGCGCCCGCCTCGCGCTCGGGCGGCTCGGCGTCCCGTACCGGCCGCTGGTACCCGGCCTGCGTGGCGCGCCGAGCTGGCCCGACGGGGTGGTCGGGAGCCTCACGCACTGCGCCGGTTTCCGGGGTGCGGCCGTCGCCCGGGCGGGCGAGGTCGTCTCGATCGGTATCGACGCCGAGCCGGCCGAGGCGCTGCCGGAGGGGGTGCTGGACGCCATCGCGCTGCCCGGCGAGCAGGAGCGGAACGGCAAGCTGCTCGCGGACCACCCGGGGCTGCCGTGGGACCGGCTGCTGTTCAGCGCCAAGGAGGCCGTCTACAAGGCGTGGTTCCCGCTGACCGGCGTCTTCCTGGAGTTCTCGGAGGCCGACATCACGCTGCGTCCGGACGGCACCTTCCACGCCGTCCTGCTGGTTCCGGGCCCGGTGGTGGACGGACACCGCCTCGGGGGCTTCGACGGGCGGTGGGTCGTCCGGGACGGGCTGCTCGCCACCGCGATCACCGTCCTGCCGGGGGCACGCGGCTGACGGGGGCACGCGGGTCGTACGTGGCGGCCCGGGCCGTCGGGGCCTGGGCCGGTTCCGGGACTACTCGGACGGGTGGGGCCGGAACGGCCGCCTGACCTGCCGGCGGCCGGCCCGGCTCAGAGTTTGAACAGCTTGTCGTAGGGCTGCACGACTCGCACCTGGTGCGAGCCGAAGTCGACCAGGACCGCGCCCTGGCCGGCGGTCTCGGTGCTGATGATGCGGCCCAGACCGTACTGGTCGTGGGTCACGCGGTCACCGGCCTCGAACTGCTTGAGGGGCGGTGGGACCTCGCTTCGGAAGGGGCTGGTGGGCAGGTGGCGTCTCGGCGCAGGTGATTTCGTCATCCCTGGAAGTATGCGCCCAGTTCGCGGTCCCCGGCCGCACCGGGGCGCCGAATTCCGGGATCCGCCCGGGCCGCCGACCGTCCGGCGCCGGCCCGCCGCGGGGGTGGCCGAGCGAGCGCGGCGGCCCGCCGGGGCACCCCGTTCCGGCGCCGTTCCCCCCGCGTTCCGGCCCCGTTCCTGCGCTGTTCCCGGTTGCCCCCGGCCGCCGGCCGGCTCCGCACCGGGCACCGCCGGCGGTGGCCGCCACGCCCCGTGAGGCCTCCCGTACGGGGTGGGAGAGTTCGGACGGTCGCTTGACAAAGCCGGATCCGGCCGCGGCAGCACGGGACTGGGCGCCCGGGCGAGTCGCCTCCGATGGCTGGGAACGCGGGCGCGTCCCGGACCGGGGCGCGGCTCAGGCCAGGGCGTCGCAGAGGCGGACGAAGGTGCGCCCCTGCGCCAGCAGCGCCGGCAGGGCCGCCGCGAAGCCCGGCGCCGTCCCGCCGCCCGGGTGGTTCATATGGGCGATCACGATCGCCCCGGGCGGCGCGGCCGCCACCTCGCTGCGGACCTGGGCGGCGCTGAAGGTGGCGCCGCCGTCGCCGTTGACGGTGAAGCCGGCCGCGCGTTCGCCCAGCCCGGTGACGATCCGGGTGGCGACGTCGTCGTAGTGGGCGGTGCCGGAGCGGAAGAACCGCGGCGGCCGGCCGAGCAGGGCGGTCAGCTTCGCCGCGTTGCCCGCGATCTCGTCGTACGCCTCGCCCACGTCCCGGGTGCCCGCGATCCCGTACGCGGAGCGGCCGGCGACCGAGAGCGGCCGGTGCGCCGTCCCGTGGTTGGCGATCTCGAACAGCGGGTCACCGGCCAGGGCCTCGAACTCGGCGGGGTTGGCGTCGATCCAGCGGGCGTTGAGGAAGAGCGTCGCGGGGACGTGGTTGGCCCGGAGGAGGTCGATCAGGTCCGCGTCGTAGCCGGAGCCGCCGGGGCCTCCGCAGGCGTCGAAGGTGAGCGCGGTGGTCCGTGCCCCGTCCGGCAGCCCGGTGATCACCCCGGACACCTCCAGGCCCCACTCCTCGGGCACGGCGTCCCCGTAGCGGGCCACCACCTCGGCGCGCCCGACGGCGAGCGCGGGCACCGGCGGCTCCGGCCCGGCGGGCAGCCCGGCGGCGGGGGCCGGGGCTTCGGCGGGGGACGAGGCGGTGGCCGGGGCACTGGGCGAGACAGTGGGCGAGGTGATGGCCGGTGCGGCCGTCGTGGCGGAGGCGGTGGCCGCCGCCACGGGCTGCGCCGTGGGCTGCGTCCCCGGTCCGGCCACCGCCCCGGCGAGGGGCCGGCAACCCGCCAGCGCGCCGCCCGCCGCCAGCACCAGGACCGTCCGACGACTCAGCCCCATGCGCCCATTCCTCCACACTCCGTCATAAAGTCAGACGAACCGCCTGTCTGTTTCTATGAATACCGATCGGCTGACACCCGCAACTCCACGCCCAGGTCGGCCCGCCGCTCCCCCGGCCGCGTGCGAACCCCCGGCGGCGGGTCCGGAGGCGGGTCCGGACGCGGGTGTGGACCCGGCTCCGGAGCAGGAAGTCGGCCGGTCCGACGTCCTACTCCGGACAGCCCAGCAGCGCCCGGCCGACGGTCCGGCCGGGCCCGCCGACCGAGGAGCCCCCGTGCCCGAACCCCACCCCACCGACCCCCCGCCCGGCGATCCACACCCCACCGGCCCACACGGCGCCGGCCCGCACCGCGCCGGCGCCGTCCGGACCGTCCTGTCCGGGCTCGCCCTCGGGGAGTCGCCCCGCTGGCACGACGGCCGGCTCTGGGTCTGCGACTGGGGCGCCCAGGAGCTGATCACGGTCGGGCCCGACGGCCGGGCCGCCGTCGCCGCCACGGTGCCCTCGTTCCCGTTCTGCATCGACTGGCTGCCCGGGCCGGACGGCCGCCTGCTGGTCGTCGCCGGCAGTGACGGGCGCCTGCTGCGCCAGGAGGCGGACGGCGCCCTGGCCCCCTGCGCGGACCTGCGCCCGCTCTCCGACCGGCCGTGGAACGAGGTGGCCGTGGACGGGCGCGGCAACGCCTACGTCAACGGCATCGGGTTCGACCTGATGGGCGGCGAGGCGCCCGCGCCGGGCCTGATCGCCCTGGTGGCCCCGGACGGCGAGGTCCGCCGGGTGGCCGACGGCCTGGCGTTCCCCAACGGCATGGCCGTCACCCCCGACGGCTCGACGCTCCTCGTCGCCGAGTCCTACGCCGCCCGGCTGACCGCCTTCACCATCGGGCCCGGCGGCGACCTGACCGACCGCCGGGTCTGGGCCGAGGTGCCGGGCTCGGCACCGGACGGGATCTGCCTGGACGCCGAGGGCGCGGTCTGGTTCGCCGACGTCCCCGGCCGCTGCTGCGTCCGGGTCCGCGAGGGCGGCGAGGTGCTCCGGCGGATCGAGCTCGACCGCGGCTGCTTCTCCTGCGCCCTCGGCGGCCCGGACGGCCGGACCCTCTTCCTGACCGCCGCCGAGTGGCCGCCCCCGCCGGGCGCCCGCACGGGCCGGCTCCTGGCCGTCGACGTGGACGTCCCGGCCCACCGTCGGTGAGCCGTCCCCGCCCGGGCCGCCGTGACGCGGCCCCGACGGCGGTGCCCGGTCCACCGGGCGCGCGTCCGGCGTGCGCGCGTCCGGCGTGCGCGCGTCCGGCGTGCGCGCGTCCGGCGGCTCGCCGGTCAGGCCGGGACGGCGGGCCGGATTCCGTCGAGGATGGCCCGCGCGCCCCGATCCACCAGCTCTCCGGCCAGGTCCGCACCCAGCCGCTCGGGCTCGCTCGCGGGCCCGGTGACCGATCCGGTGACCTGGCGCCGCCCGTCGAGCGAGGTGACCTGGGCGAACAGGTGCAGCGTCCCGTCGGGCCGGGTCGTGGCGCAGGCGCCCACCGGCACGCTGCACCCGCCGTGCAGCTGCGCCAGCAGGGACCGCTCCGCGCGGACCTCACGGTCGACGGCGCGGTCCCCGACGGTCGACAGCACGTCCCGGACCGCCCGGTCGTCCACCCGGACCTGGATGCCCAGCGCGCCCTGGCCCGGGCTCGGGGGGAAGAGGTCGAGGGGCAGCGGTTCGCCGATCGCGTCCTGCCGGCCGAGCCGGTTCAGACCGGCGACGGCGAGGACCACGGCGTCCAGCCTCATGGACCGCAGCTTCTCCAGCCGGGTCGGCACGTTGCCCCGGATCGGCACCGGGACGATGTCGGGGCGCACGGCGAGGAGCTGGGCGATGCGACGGGCCGCGCCCGTGCCCACCCGGGCCCCGTGCGGGAGCCCGGCCAGCGTCGATCCGCACAGCGCGTCGCGGACGTCCTCCCGGCCCGGCGGGGGCAGCAGCATCAGGCCCTCGGGATTCGCGGTCGGCAGGTCCTTCAGCGAGTGGACCACCACGTCCACGTCCCCGCGCAGGAGGGCGGCCTCCTGCTCGGTGCTGAACGCCGACCCGCCGCTGACGGCCGAGACGTTCGCCAGCAGCGACGTGCGGTCCCGGTCGCCGCCTTCGAGGATCACCCGCTGGGTGAAGGCGATCTCCGGGAACCGGCCGCGCAGCGGGGCCAGGAAGTCGCGCACCTGCGTCCGGGCCAGGGCGCTTGCACGGGAGCCGACCAGGTACGTGGGCACGGGAACCAACTCCTACGGTTGACTGCCTGTCAGTTCCATCGTAGGCGGGGCAACCCGCTGCCTTTACAGACAGCGCGTCGGCAACGGGCCGCACCCGGCGGGCCGGTCGCCCCGGCGGGCCCGCCGCCCCGGCATATCGGCGTGCCCGCCGGCCGGCCTCCCGGGCACCTTCACCGGGCCGACCCGCTGCGGCCCGGCCCGGCTCACCGGCGGTTCACCGGCGGGGGTAGGGGGCCGGGCGTGCCGGCCGGGTGTCCGCCCGCCGCCGGTGTCCGCCCCAGACCGGAGGCTCCGATGACCGACCGCGACGCCGACACCCCCACCGAGCCCGCCCGATCCGGCTCGCCCCGGGCCGGCTCACCACAGACCGACCCGGTCTCGGCCGGGGCACGGACCGAGCGTCCCGGGCCCGACCGGCGCGGCCTGCTCCGCACCGGGCTGGCCACCGGCGCCGTCACCGCCCTCGGCCTGGCCGCCGCCGCACCCGCCGGGGCAGCCGACGCGCTGCCCGACCGGACGATCACCCTGGCCGGCCATCTCCCCACCGGCGCCCCCGACTTCGTCCTCCTGCCGTTCGACGTCCCGGACGGCGTCCGGGAGATCGCCGTCTCCTACGGCTACGACCGGCCGACCGTCCCCGCCGGGACACCCGGCAACTCCTGCGACATCGGCCTCTTCGACGAGGGCGGCACCGCACTCGGCGGGCGCGGCTTCCGCGGCTGGTCGGGCGGGTTCCGCACCGAGTTCACCGTCGCCCGCGACCGGGCGACGCCCGGCTACCTGCCCGGTCCGATCCGCCCCGGCCGCTGGAACATCGTGCTCGGCCCCTACCAGGTGGCACCCCAGGGGCTCGACTACCGCGTCCAGGTGACGCTGCGGTTCGGCCCGCCCGGGCCGGAGTTCACCCCGTCCTACCCGCTGGAGCGGGCCCGTGGCCGGGGCCGCGCCTGGTACCGGGGCGACTCCCACCTGCACACCGTGCACTCCGACGGGCGCCGGCTCCCGGCGGAGGTGGCGGCGGGTGCCCGGGAGGCCGGGCTGGACTTCATCGTCTCCACCGACCACAACACCACCTCCGCGCACGGCGTCTGGGGGCCGCTGGCCGGGCCGGACCTGCTGATCGTGCTCGGCGAGGAGGTCACCACCCGCAACGGCCACTGGCTGGCGCTGGGCCTGGAGCCGGGCCGGTTCGTCGACTGGCGCTACCGGGCGCGCGACGGGGAGTTCCCGCGCTTCGCCCGGCAGGTCCGCCGCCAGGGCGGCCTGGTGGTGCCCGCGCACCCGTACTGCCCGTACGTCGCCTGCCAGTGGAAGTTCGGCTACCAGGACGCGGACGCGGTCGAGGTCTGGAACGGACCGTGGACGTACGACGACGAGTCGGCGGTGGACACCTGGGACGCACAGCTCGCGGTCGCGCTGCGCGAGGGGCGGCCCTGGCTGCCGGCCGTCGGCAACAGCGACGCGCACAGCGCCCCGCAGGTCATCGGCTCCCCGCACACCGTCGTCCGGGCCGAGGACCTCACCCGGGCGGCGATCCTCGACGGGCTCCGGGCCGGCCGCAGCTGGCTGGCCGAATCGGCCGCCGTCGGGCTCGACCTCACCGCCACCGGGCAGGGCCGCCAGGCGGGCATCGGCGAACAGCTGACCGTTCCGGCGGACGCGCCGGTGGACGTCCGGCTCGCGGTCTCCGGCGTGCCGGGCGGCACCGTCCGCCTCCTGACCGACGAGGGCCAGTTGCACCAGGAGTCGCTGCCCGCCGACGGCTCCGGCACGGTGGTCTGGCGCACCACCGCCTCGCTCGCCGCGTACGTCCGGGCGGAGGTGCGCCGGCCGAGGGCGGACGGGACGCCCGGCCGGGGCAACGCGATGGGGCCGGACCTCCCGTGGGGGCCGATGGCGGCGCTGACCAACCCGATCGTGCTGCGGACGCCGAAGCGGTCCGGGGACCGTTAGCGTCGGCCCGGCGATTCCCGGGACGATCGGTGGGAGGAGTCGTGGAGGTGCGGTGGGGGCGGCGGTCCGAGGACCGACGGGGGGAGGACTCGGAGCACCGGCGTGGACTAGGTTGATCTCCGACAGCAGTCGGTCGTGGGGACGAGGCGGCCGGCTGTCCGTAGCCGGGTCCGGCCGCCGTGCCAGGGTCCGGCCGCCGGTTCGTCTCCGGTCGGCCCGGTGCGCCGGCCGCCCCCCTCCCCCGGTTACCCCGTCCCCCGGCCCGCGAAGGGATCAGCAGCTGTGAACCGTACGACCGTAGGTGGGCCGAAGCTCGGGGGCGGTCGGGGCGCCGGCGGCGTCGTCGTCCTCGCCGACCCGGCCGGGGCCGGGAGCGGCGCGGTCGCACCCCTGCTGGCCAACTCCCTGCACCCGAGCGTGCTCCTGCGGGCGGACGACTTCCGGCGGGCGATCCGGCAGGGGTTCGTCCCGTCGCACCTGCCGCAGGCGCACCGGCAGAACGAGACGGCCCTGGCGGCCGCGATCCAGGCCGCCTTCGCCTTCGCCACCGGCGGCTACCAGGTGGTGCTGGAGGCCACGGTCGCGCCGCCGGCGCTGGACGTGCTGCGCCGGGAGAGCCGGACCACCGGGGCGCCCCTGCACTACGTGGTCCTGCGGCCCTCCGGCGGCCCCGGGAAGTCGGACCCGCCGGACCGGCACGACGTCGACGTCGCGGCGGAGCCCAAGGCGACGGCCGGGACGGTGCTCGCCGGCCTGGGCCGGGGGGCCTTCCTGCTCGGCTGGTGAACCCGACGGAGGCCGCCCCCGGGCGCCCCGGATGGCGCGGCCCGACCTGACCTGACGCGGCCCTCGGCACCCCGATCCACCGGGTGCCGGGGGCCGCGCGTCGTCACCTGCCGTCGGTGGGAGCAGGCCCGCACGATCAGCCGGCAGCCGGCTCCGGGTCACGGCGGCGGGTGGAGACCAGCCCGAGCGCACCGCCGAGGAAGAGCAGGGCCCCGGTGGTGGTGAGCAGGATGTCGGTGCCGTCCGCACCGGTGGAGGCGAGCGAGCCGCCGCCCGGCGCGGCGGGCGCGGGGGCACCGCCGGCGGCCTGGGTCGGCGGGGGCGACCCCTCGGTGGCCGCGGTGGCCGGGCCGGACGCACTGGTGGCCGTACCCGTCGGGGTCACGGGCGGCTTCGAGGTGGTGGTGGTCGCACCCGGGGTGGTGGGAGCGGTCGAGGCCGGCGTCGTGGGTGCGCCCGTCGGCGCCGGTGTGACCGGGGCCGGACTCGGCGGGACGCAGGCCGTACGGGCGGGCGTCGGGGTGCCGTCGGACGGGCGGGCGGACGGCGAGGCCGACGGGCCGTCCGCCGGCGGGACCGCGTCGGCCGGGCGGGCGACGGTCGGGGTCGGCAGCGGCCAGGTGGTCCGGCCGGGGCCCGGGGGCAGCGTGGTGACGGCCGACGGGCTCGGGCAGGGGCCGTCCCCGCCGGGCACCGAGTCCACGTGGTAGCCGGCCACGATCCGGGTGAAGTCGTACGCGGTCTGCTGGACGCCGCTGCACGTCGCGGTGGTGAAGGTGCCGCTCGCGCACGGGCGGTCGCGGTTGACCGCCCAGAAGCCGAACCGGGCCAGGTGGTGGGTGGCGGCGAAGTCGCGGACGGAGCGGAAGTCGGCCGGGGTGAGCTGCTCGCCCTGCTGGTCGGTGCGGCCGTTCATGGAGGAGAGGCCGGAGTGGCGCCAGGCCTTGTCGTCGTCCCAGCCGTAGGCGGCGGCGACGGCCCGCTGGAGGCCGCTGACGGCGGTGACGGTCGCGGCGGCCATGGTGCCGTCATGGCTCGTGAAGTCGAACGGCATGGCCGTCCAACCGTCCACCACCAGAGCGGCCTTGGCGGCGGTCCTGATCAGGTCGGCGCCGTCGGCGTCCGGGCCGGTCGGGTCGACCGGGAAGCTGACGTAGACGAGCAGTCCGGGGTTCTTGGCCTTCAGCGTCTTCAGCGCGTCGACCACCCGCTGCCGCACGGCGGGGGTGCTCAGCTCGGTCGACTCCAGGTCGATGTCCACGGCCTGGAGGCCGTACGCGTCGACCACCTTCTGGTAGGCGGCGGCCAGTTCGCCGGCGGTGGCGCAGCGTTCGCCGAGCTTGGCACCGTCCCAGCCGCCGAAGGAGGCGAGGATCTCGCCGCCGGCGGCCCGGATCCGCTTGATCACCTTCTCGTCGGCGCCGCCCGTGAGGGCGCGGCTGCCGTCCCACTTCGGGTCGCAGCCACCGCCGGAGAGGACGAAGGAGAGGGCGAACTGCCGCAGCCCGGTGGCCTTCATAACGGCGACCGGGTCGGGGGCGTCGCCCCAACCGAGGTACTCGGAAACGGCGTTGAGGCCGACCGGGTCGGGGGCTTCGGCGGCGGGAGCCTGGTGCTGCATGAGGATGAGCGCGGCGCCGGCGACGAGGGCGGTGGAGGCCGCCGCCATCCGTCGTCGTCGGGTGAGCCGGTGTTTGGGCATCGGGACTCTCCTGGGCTGGGAGCGGACGGGCGGGCCGGCCCGGCGTCCGCCACGCGGCGCGCCCCGGCGGTAGCCCTCCCACAAGGGCACCGCCGGGGCGCCAGGGACCCGGATCCCGCCGGGGCGCGGGAGCCGGGAGTTCCATGGCCGGAGCCGGACGCTGAACCTGGGCCGGTGGGCCCGGGACACGCCGCGCGCCGTACACGGGGCGCGGCTCTCAGCAGTAGCTACGGACGGGCCACGCCTCCCGGTTCACGCTCTCCACACCGGATTGACCGTCAGAGACGCTGCACCGGGCCGGAGTTGACACCCACCGGAGGGCGGGTGAACCGGCGCCCGCACGGGGGGACGAGCGCCGGTGGCGATACCGCCACCCTGGAGAACGGCCCGGACCCCCGGAGTGGTTCACCACCGCGGAGAACTTCCTGAGCGCCGAGCCCCGGGCCTGGGCCTGGGCCTGGGCCGGGGGCCCGACCCGTGAGCACGTCCACGTACTGGACGGCGCCCGACGGCCGGTTCCGCACCCTCACCCCCGCCGCCGAGGTGCGCCCCCCGGCCCCGACGACCAGAGTGAGGTGGTGAGCATCCTGGTACTCCTCGAACCCGAACTCGTCCGCACCTCGACGGCGAGCGGCGGCACCGACTACGTCGAGGTCGTGCGCGCCGTCCACGCGGCCCGGGCCGCCCCGGCGCCGACCGGGCGGCCCGAGGAACTGACCCTCTGCGGCATGGGAACCGACCGGATGCGCCGCGACCCGTACCGGGCGCCCGACCCCGACGCGCCGTGGTACCCGCCGAAGTGGAGCGGCCAGGTGTGCCCGTACTGCGACCGCGTGGTCCGCACCTGAGTGCGGGCCGGGGCGGTCACCCCGCGGCGACCATGCCGCGGGCTTCGAGGATCGGGCGCAGCGCGCGGACCGCGTAGAAGCTGCGGGACTTGACGGTGCCGACCGGGACGCCGAGGACGACGGCCGCCTCGGCCATCGAGCGGCCGTGCATGTGCAGCTCGACCAGGACGTCGCGGTGGTGCGGCTGCAGCTCGGCGAGCGCGATCGCCATGTCCTGGGCGGCGAGCACCTCGTCGTAGGGGTCGTGGGTGCCGGCGTGCTCCTCGGGAGCGTCGTCGGCGACCTCCTGGGCGCGGGCGGCCTGCATCCGGAAGTGGTCGATGGCGATCCGGCGGGCCACCGTGAACAGCCACGGACGGCTGTACTCGGGGCCCCGGCGGATGGCGGCCGGGTTCTGCCAGGCGCGCAGCAGGGTCTCCTGCACGATGTCCTCGGCCTTGCCCCGGTCGCCGCTGGTGACGCGCAGCATCGCGCGCAGCAGGTAGCCGCCGTGCAGGCGGTACAGCTCGGCCAGGGTCTGCTGGTCGAGGGTGGGCCGGTCCGCACGGCTGACGGGAGCGTCCGGGGCGCCCCCGGCCTTCCCGGCCTCCCCGGCTGCCCGATGGGTGTCCTCGGCGTGAACGGTAGCGTCGATGGCCACGGCGGTTGAGTCCCTCGCAACGGTTGGTCGATATGTCGGGACGAGCCGGTGCGGCTGTCCCTCCCCCCTTGCTGGGACACATTTCCAGCCACGGCCAAGACCGGACCAACGCTGCGCCAACGAACCTCACGCCAGGGCGTTGGCGGCGGGAGGGGCGTCCGCCGCTCCCCGTACCGCGACCGCCGGGCGGCCGATGTCACGCCCCGTCGACGGAAGCACCCGGCCGGCCGGGCCCGCGGCCGCTTCCACTCCCTACCCACGGCCGGACCCGGCCGCGCGGTTCACCGGTGGCCGATCACCGGTGGCCGATCACCGCCGGGCGGTGGGCGGCCCGGGCCGCCCGGGCCGCCGCCCCGGGCCGCCCGGCACGGCCGGGGCGGAGCGGCGCCGCGTCAGCCGGTGCGCCGGTGGTTCCCGCGGGCGCCCTCGGCGGTGAGGTCGGTCAGTGCCGTGGTCAGCAGCTCGCGGGCCTCGTCCGCACGGTCCAGCTCGATCAGGGCGGTGCCCAGCTCGGTGAGGGTCTGGGTCATGCTGTCGGGCTGCCCGGCCCCCTCGAAGTGGCCGAGGGCCTGGCGGTAGGCGGCCTCCGCCTCGGACCACTCCAGCAGTGCGGAGTGGTCGAGGCCGACCTCGTGGGCGGCGAACCCGGCCAACAGGTGGACGATGTGCGGAGAGGAGCCGTCCAGCCACCCGAGGATCTCGGCGAGGAGCAGCCGGTGGCTCTCCAGCGCCTCCCGGGGCCGGCCGGACTCCCGCAGGCAGGAGCCGACGCAGCGCAGCGCCACGATCCGCCCCACCTCGGCGGACCGGCCCTCCAGCGAGGTGAACACCTCGGCGGCCTGGCGGTAGGAGTCCATCGCCTCCTCCGGCCGGTGCAGCCGGCGCAGGGCGGTGGCGCAGTAGGCGAGGGCCCAGGCCTCCTGCTGGGCGTCGCCGATCCGGCGGGCCAGGTCCAGGGCCTCCGAGGCGACCGCGAGCCCCGACCGGTAGCGGTGCAGGCAGGTGATGTGGGACCAGGCCAGGTAGTTCAGGTGGACGGCCTCGGCGAGCCGGTCGCCGACGGCGCGGGCGGAGTCCGCCGAGAGCCGGAAGACCTCGGCCCAGACGTCCCAGTGCAGCAGGCTGTCGGAGAACCAGTGCATGGCCTCGGCGGTGTCCACCACCTGCCGGTGCCGGCCGGTGGCGTTCGCGTGCTGCAGGGCGGCCAGCCACTCGGGGTGCTCCTCCTCCAGCCAGCGCCGGGCGTCGGCGAGGGTGACCGGGGCGGTGGCCGGATCCGGGTCGGCCGATTCGGCGCCGGCGTGCTCGGCGCCCTCCACGTCGAACCGCAGACCGGCGGCGGCGGCCCGGCGCAGCAACCGGTCGCCGGCCTGCTCGCGGGCGGCCTCCAGGGCCTGCGGGCCGTCGTCGGCGGCGAGCCGCTCGCCCGCGTAGAGGCGGACCAGGTCGTGCAGGCGGTAGCGCTCGGGGGTCGCGGCGGGCTGCAGCAGTCCGGCGTCGGCGAGTTCCTCCAGCCGGCGGTCGGTCTGCTGGACGGGAAGGCCCGCGTAGGCGGCGACGGTGGCGGCGGTGAAGTCCTTTCCCGCGGACAGCGAGCAGCGGCGCAGGACCAGCGCGGTGGCGGCGGGGAGCTTGCGGTAGGAGAGCGCGAAGGCCGCGCGCACCCGCAGGTCACCGGCCTCCAGCACGTCCAACCGGTACTCCTCGGCCGCGAGTTGGCGGACCAGGTGGCTGACGGGCTGCTGCGGGCGGGCCACCAGCCGCTGTCCGGCGATCCGCAGGGCGAGCGGCAGGTGGCCGCAGAGCCGGGCGAGTTCGGCGGCGGCGTCGGGTTCGGCCGCGAGCCGCTCGGGGCCGGCGATCCGGGCCAGCAGGGCGGCCGACTCGCCGGGGGCGAGGACGTCCAGCGGCAGGCGGTGCACCGACTCCAGGCCGGGCAGCACGTGCCGGCTGGTGATGATCGTCAGGGCCGGGCCGGAGCCCGGCAGGAGCAGGCGGACCTGTGCCTCGTCGGCGGCGTTGTCCAGGATCAGGACGAGGCGCCGCTCCCGGACCAGGGTGCGGAACAGGCTGGCGCGCTCCTCGGTGTCGGCGGGCACCGAGCGGTCGGCGACGCCGAGGGCCCGGAGGATCTGGCCGAGGGCGTCGCGCGGTGCGAGCGGCGTCGGAGCCATCCCCCGCAGGTCGAGGGAGAGCTGGCCGTCGGGGAACTGCGGGGCCAGGGTGTGGGCGGCGTGCAGGGCGAAGGCGGTCTTGCCCAGGCCGGGCTGACCGTAGGCGAGCACGATCCGGGGGTGTGCCGGATCGGCGTCCCGGACCAGCCGGTGCAGCCGGGCCAGGGCGTCCTCCCGGGCGGTGAAGTCGGCGATGTCCCGAGGCAGCGCGAGTGCGGAGAACACCGCCTCGGCCGGGCTGTCGCTCCCGGCATCGGCCGCGTTCGCGGCCGCGTTCGCGGGCACGGTCGCGGGGGCGGGCACGGTCGCGGGCGCGTCCACGGCGGCGGGCGCCTCGGGGGCGGCGGTCGCGGGCGCGGCGGTCGCGGGTGCGGCGGTCCCGGGGGC